>NZ_JBSFYR010000160.1:0-8773 GCF_053599875.1 Streptomyces sp. NPDC005151
GGGGAAGGAGCTACCAGGGCATTTCGGCAACGCGGGAAGCGTGCGTGCCAGGGCGTGGCCGCCCGATCAGAGGTCACCCGACAGGCTCTCAGCCGGGCCAAGTGGGACGCCGACGCCGTCCGCGACGACGTGCGCGGTTACGTGGTGGAGCACTTGCGCGACGACCGGGCGGTGCTGGTGGTCGACGAGACCGGCGACGTGAAGAAGGGCACGCACACGGTCGGCGTCCAACGCCAGTACACCGGCACCGCCGGCAGGATCGAGAACGCCCAAGTTGCCGTCTACCTGGTCTACGCCGGTCAGCGCGGGCACACCGCGGTGGACCGGGAACTGTACGTCCCGCGTTCGTGGATCACCGACCCCGACCGCTGCCGCGCCGTCGGGCTCGGCGAGGAGACCGCCTTCGCCACCAAGCCGGAACTGGCCGCCCGCATGGTCACCCGGTTCCTGGACGCCGGTCACCGGACCCTCTGGGTCGCGGGCGACGAGGTCTACGGCGGCAACCCGAAACTTCGCACCGCGCTGGAGGAACGCGGCACTGGCTACGTTCTCGCGGTGGCCTGCTCGCACGAAGTGACCACCGGTGCCGGGAGGTTCCGCGCGGACGCCCTGGCCAAGAAGGTGCCCAAGCAGGCCTGGCAGACGTTGTCAGCTGGGGCCGGGGCGAAGGGCCACCGCTTCTACGACTGGGCTGTCATCGACCTCGCCGACCCCCGGACCGAAAGCCGCCAGCTGCTGGTTCGCCGCAACCGTAGTAGTGGCGAACTCGCCTACTACCGTTGCTATTCGCCTGTCCCGGTGCCGTTGACCGAGCTGGTGCGAGTCGCTGGATCAAGATGGCGGGTGGAGGAGTTCTTCCAGTCCGGCAAAGGCCTGGCCGCCCTGGACGAGCACCACGTCCGCCGATACGTGTCCTGGTCGCGCTGGGTCACCCTCGCCATGCTCGCCCACGCCTTCCTCGCTGTCGTCCGAGCCGATGAGCACGCCTGCCACCCGGCACCGAACGGCCTCATATCGCTCACCTGCAACGAGATCCAGCGCCTGTTCATCACCCTCGTCGTCCGGCCGGTGCACGATGCCGCCCACCGGCTCGGCTGGTCCGACTGGCGACGCCGCCACCAGGCCCGATCCCGGGCCAGCCACTACAGGCGGCAAGTTGCTCAAGCATGAAGATCACGAACTACGGCTGGAGTACCCGCCCACCACAGGAGTACCGCGCCGTGATGTCCACCGGCTCAAGGGTGGCGCCGTCCAGCTCGGTGCCACCGCCCCCGGTCCCTTCGGCATCTGGCCCTCCGACGGCGACCTTGACGACGAGGACCAGGGGCACGAGCCTGCTGACGCCCGCGCGACCGAGACGAGGACCGCATGACGACCGACGGGTGAACCGGCCTTGTCGTCAGCCGTCGAGAGCGGCTACTGCCGTTACCGGAGGGCGTCCGCCGTCGTGGCCGGGTTTGAAGTGCTCAGAGGTCGCTGACGGTCATCCACAGTTCCATGTCGGAGATGATCAACCGGCCCGGTCGCTGAGTGGTGGTGTCCGGGACGACCGCGCGCACCAAGGGCTGGTCGCCCTTTTCGATGGTCACCTTCGTGCCGTCGAACTTCGGTGATTCGGCGCTGACCACAGACCGCAGCTTGGCCTCCAGTCGCTGAGCCGTCGTGTCGTCCTTGACTACGAAACACAGGACTTCGGTGTTCTTTGCGGCGGAGGCCGCCTGCTGGCCGAGAGCGGCCAGGTGTACCGGATTGGGGGAGCTGAGCGGGTTGAAGTCCGCGCGGTAGACGTCTCCCAGGCACTCGGCCGCGCGACGGTACTCTTTGTTGTCGGCCAGGGAGGCGCCCTTCTTCGGGGTGACGGCTGACATGGGGTCGGAGTCCTTGGAGGAGTAAGAGACCTCGTCCTCCGAGACCCGGACGGAGACCCCCGTGTTCCCAGGATGCGTCCAGACTTTCTCGCCGTCCCTTTCGCTCTGCGTGTAGCCGTTGGACTTCAGCGATTTAGTGATCGCGGGTGCGTCGAACGAGCCCTCCCAGTGGCCTGCCTCGGCCGTGTCGACCGCGGTGTCGATCTGGGTCACCTTCAGGTGCTGCTCCCATGGCCCGGGCTGGTACGAGTTCAGCAGGGAGCTGCCCGGCTGCGCGACGAAGCTGAACCGCTTCGAGTCGCCCTTGCTCAGCTTCCGTACCCCGGCCGCGTCGAGAAAGGTCACCTGCTTCGCGCCGTTGTCGTCGGCCAGGGTTTCGAGCCCTCCGAGCAGCTTGGAACCGCTGTCACCCTTGTCGGAGTCGGACGAACAACCGGTGACCGCAGCCAGAAGGACAGTGGTGAGAGCGACGGCGCCGACGGCCGATCCACGTGCTGTTATGTGCATGACTAAGAAGCCTATAGCGGTGTCCGTCGGAGGGTATGGCGGCCACACCCAAGCTCTCCTCCGCCTTGCCCGACACCACATCAGCGTCCTGTTCGCCATGCTCCGCGACGGCACCTTCTACGAACCCCGCACCCCACGCCTCGCTTGACGAAAGACATAGAGGCGCCCTGGTGTCAGGCTGAGGCGTGCTTGAGGTCGACGCCCTTGTAGGTGTGGTGTTTTCGGGTCTGTCCGCCCTGGTCGTCGAGAGTGTGGCGGACGAGGGTGATCTGGTCCGGGTGGTGGCCATTACCCGGGATGATCCGGTTCCGTGTCCGGTGTGCGGGGTGCGGACCGGGCGGGTGCACAGCTTCCATCACCGGACGGTGGCGGACGTGCCCGTGGACGGCAGGCGGGTGGTGGTGTCGGTCAGGGTGCGGCGCCTGGTGTGCCCGGTGCTGGGCTGCCCGCGGCAGACGTTCCGTGAGCAGGTGCCCGGCCTGCTGGAGCGCTACCAGCGTCGGACGAATCGCCTCGCCGACCGACTCGGATCCGTGGTCAAGGAGTTAGCGGGCCGGGCGGGCGCCCGTCTGTCCGGCGCTCTGGCCGCCGCGGTGTCACGCTCGACCGCACTGCGGATGCTCATGCGGCTGTCTCTGCCCCCGCTCCGGGTCCCACGGGTCCTCGGCGTGGACGACTTCGCCCTCAAGCGCCGACACCGGTACGCCACCATCCTGATCGACGCCGAGACCGGCGAGCGGATCGACGTGCTCCCCGACCGCAGCGGGAACACCCTCGAGGCGTGGCTGCGCGAGCATCCCGGCGCCGAGGTCGTCTGCCGGGACGGCTCGGCCTCCTGCGGCGAGGCCATACGCCGGGCCCTGCCGACGCGGTGCAGGTCAGCGACCGATGCACCTGTGGCACAACCTCTGCGAGAAGGCCCTGGCCGAGGTCCGCTCCCACAGCTCCTGCTGGGCCACCGTCAACCCGCCCCGCCCCGAAGGAGTGCGCGAGCAGACCACCCGTGAACGGTGGCACGAGGTCCACGACCTCCTCGACAAGGGCGTCGGCCTGCTCGAATGCGCCCGCCGCCAGGGCCTCGCCCTCAACACCGTCAAGCGTTACGCACGCACCCGGGAACCCGAAGCCATGCGCCGGGCCCCGCGCTACCGGCCGACCCTCGTCGCCCCCTACCGCGACCACCTCCGCACCCGCCGGACGGCCGATCCCGCCGTCCGCGTGCTCCAGCTCTTCCGCGAGATCAAGCGGCTGGAAGCGCTGGGCCGGACGCCGGACCCGGTGGCCGGGCCGGCTTCCGCAGCAACGGTCTGAGACCGACCGGCAATGGGGGGGCGGCGTCACGGGGCTGGGGCACGCACCTCGCGGCGTTGTCGTCCATCACCATGGCTCAATCCTCCGCCTTGCGATGCACGCACCCCAGCCCCGCTCCTTCACCCACCCCCCCATTGCCGGTCGGTCTGAGTCACTCGGCCGACGGGACACCGAAGGCGGCCACCACGATGTTCATCGCCGTGGCATTCATGCTCTCCCCCTTCGCGTCCGTCGCATTGACGCTGTAGACGAGGGTCCGCGAGAGATCGCGGGTGGCCGCGACGGCGGAGTTGTAACCCCAGCGGCCACCCGTCTTGCCCCACACCTCACGCCCGCCCAGCCTCATCACCGACAGACCCGCGCTGTAAGCGGCCGGGTCGCCCGTGCCGTACTCGCGTACCGATGCCCTGGGCAGTGTGAACATCTCCTCCAGCAGCGGCCCGCGCACCACCTGCCCGCGGAACAGCGCCCGGATGAAGTGCTCCAGATCGGCGGTGGTGGAGATCAGATCACCCGCCGCCCAGGCGTCCGTCGCCCCCCACACCGTCACATCGCGCAGTTCGCTGGTTCCGTCGGCCCCGGCGAAGACCTGGTAACCGTGGTTGTGCGGGCCGCGGATCGTCGGGTCGGTGCCGGGGAAGCCGGTGTCCTTCAGTCCCAGGGGATCCAGGATGCGGCGGGACACCTCCGACTCGTACGTGCGGTCCGTGACCTTCTCGACCAGCAGGCCCGCCACGGTGTAGCCGATGTTGTCGTAGTGCTGCTGCGTACCGGGCGCGAAGTCCGGCCGCCGGGAGGTGGCTTCGCGCACCGTGTCCGCCGCGTCGTGCAGATCGAAGCGGTGCGCGTACCACTCGTCGAGCGTGTCGCCGCCGGAGCCGACGGACGGGATGCCGCTGGTGTGGTTCAGCAGCTGGCGCACGGTGACCTTCTTGTACGCCGCCGGGATCAGCTCCGGCAGATAGTGCCGGACCGGCAGGTTCAGGTCGAGCTTCCCCTCACCGGCCAGCTGTAGCACGACGGCCGCCGTGAAGACCTTGGTGACCGAACCGGCCCTGAAACGGCCCCCCGGGTCCGCCGGGAGCCCCGACTCCAGGTCGTGCATACCGGAGCTGCCCCGCCAGATTCCCGCGGTGCCTGCGACCCGAACAAGTGCGGCCGTGGCGTCGGTCCTCGGGAGCCCGGCGATCGCGGCCCGCAGGGCCTTGGCGTCCGGGGCGGCGTGCCCGGTGGTCGCGGCGGCGGTCGCCGCGGTGCGGTCTGCCGCGAGCGCCGGTCCGGCCGGGCCGGCGGCGATGCCGAGGAGCAGGGCGGCTGCGACGACGGTACGGGAAGTGCGGGCGTTCATGTCCGGTGCCTCCTGGGCGCGGAATCCGTAACTGCTGATGGACTCCATCCTGTTGATCCGCAGGCCCCGGCGGATCACCCGGCCGAGCGGTCCTCGACGGGCGCTTTTCTCACCCGTGCGGGGGAGGCGGATGACGGCTGTCCCTCCGGCGAGGGAGTGACGACACCGCACTCGTACGCGCAGATGACCGCCTGGATCCGATCGCGCAGTCCCAGCTTGGACAGCACATGGCCCACATGGGTTTTCACCGTGTGTTCGCTGACGACCAGCGCGGCCGCTATCTCCGCGTTCGACAGACCGCGGGCCAGGTGCAGCAGCGTCTCGCGCTCGCGGGCGGTCAGCACGTCGAGGCGCGCCGACGACGACACGGCCGAGGCCGCCGGCCGCGAGGTGTAGTCGGCGATCAGCCGGCGGGCCACCGAGGGCGCCAGCAGCGAGTCCCCGGCCGCCACCACCCGTACCGCGTGCACCAGATCGTCGCGGCGCACGTCCTTGAGCAGAAACCCGCTCGCCCCCGCGTGCAGCGCCTCATAGACGTAATCGTCCGAGTCGAAGGTGGTGAGCATGACCGTCCGGCAGCCGGTCTCCGCGCTGATGGCGCGGCACGCCTCGATGCCGTCCGTGCCGGGCATCCGAATGTCGAGCAACGCCACGTCGGGCGCCAGCCGGCGCACCGCGTCGACTGCCGCGGCGCCGTCGCCCGCCTCGGCCACCACCTCGATGTCCGGCTGTGCGGCCAGGATCATCGCGAAGCCGCTGCGCACGAGCTCCTGGTCGTCGGCCACCACCACGCGGATCGTCAACTTCCCACCCCTGTACGCGTATCTGCCTGCGGAATCGTCACCCGGACCCGGAACCCCCGGCCACCCGGACCCGGGCCGGTGACGGCGGTGCCGCCGTGTGCCGCCGCGCGCTCCCGGATACCGATCAGGCCCATGCCGGTGCCGGTCCCGGAACCGCAACCGTCATCGGTAATGATGAGGGTCAACGCTTCCGTTCCGTATGCCAGTTGTACGGACACCGTGTCGGCGGCGGCGTGTTTGACGACGTTCGTCAGGGCCTCCTGCACGATCCGGTGGACCGTGGCCTCGACGGCCAGGCCGAGCGGCCGGGCCGGGCCCGTGACCTCGTACGGGATTTCCAGGCCGCTGCCGCGTACTCGCGCGATCAGTGCCGGCAGTTCGGCCAGTGAGGGCTGAGGTTCCCGGGGTGCGTCCGGTGCGCTCTCGTTCTCGCGCAGCACGCCGAGCATCCGGCGCAGCTGCACCATGGCGTCCCGGCCCGTCTCCGAGATCGCGTCGAACGCCGCCTCGGCACGTTCCGGCGCCGTACGGACCGCGACCGGTCCGGCCTCCGCCTGCACGATCATCAGGCTCACCGCGTGCGACAGGATGTCGTGCATCTCCCGTGCGATCCGGGTCCGTTCGCGCGCCGCCGCCTGCTCGGCCTCGATCCGGTGCGTCAGCTCGAGCTGCCGGGCCCGGTCCTCCACCGCATTCAGACAGGCCTTGCGCGTCACGGTGAACCGGCCGAACGCGTAGGCCGCGGCGAACACGAAGAGAGAGAAGAGCAGCTCCCTGATCTCGCTGCTGTCGAGGCCGACCGAGAACACCACCGCCACAGCCGTGAGCATCGTAATCCCGAGCCGTTTCAGCGGCGAGGAGAGTTCGGCCACCGTGTAGAACGCCACGAGGCCGGTGTACGGGAGCGGCTGGCCCGGACCGTCGACGGCGAACTTGTACAGGCCACCGGCCAGGAGCACGACGATCAGGGCCGCGACCGGTGCCCGCCGACGGGCGACCAGCGGCAGCACGGTCAAGGTGGTCAGCCCGTACGCCGTCCATGTCGCCTCCGGCAGCTCCGGGGCCCGCGGGACGACGAACGGCATGGTCACCGCGGCCTGCACCAGCAGTGCGACGGTGAGGTCCACGGTCCGGGGGCCGGCCCCGAGCACCCTCGGGGCCAGGTCTCTTATGTGCATGCTGTCGGTGCTGTCAGGGCTTCCGGGCGACGGCGCCGAACTGGGCGACCACCGGCGCCGTGGTTCCCGGGTCGGTCCGCCACCGCGCACACGAGACGATGCCCGGCTCGACAAGCTCCAGACCCTCCAGGAACGTGGCGAACTCGGCGCGGCTGCGGGCGGTGATCGGCGGGGTGGCGTTCTCGTTCCAGAACCGCATCGCCGCCTCGTTGCCCTCGCCGCCCAGTTCCAGGGTGGGTGCGAGCTGTTGCCAGTTTGCTGCACTGAAGTGAGTTGTGGTGAGCGGGAGTGAGTCCTGTCGGCGGGTCCGTGGGGTGGGAACGGGGGTTCTGGGGCCGAATGGGTGACCTTGGCGGCTGTTGCTCGTTGGGCTGGGCGGCAGGTGCCCGGTCTGGTGGGAGGGGGTGACGTGGTGGGTGGTGTGCGGAAGTTGGCCGGGTCCTTCGTGGTGCCCGGGCCTTGCGGGGTGGCGGTCCGGGACCGTCTCAAGCACCTCACGCCCCAGGACGAGGAAGTCCTGCGCGCAGTCGGTGAGCATCAGGGTGCGCTCGCTTCCCGTGATCTCAAGGCTCGCTGCGCGGATGGTCTGGAGCACGGTGCGGACGCCTGGGCGGCGCGTAAGCGGGAGCTGACCGGGGTGTCGTCGTCGCGGATCGCGGGTGCGATCACCAAGGCCACACACGATCAATGGGCGCTCGCGCGCCGTTGCCAGGCAGCACACATCCAGACACTGGAAACCGGGATCAGAACGCTGCGGCACCGCCTGTCCCTCCCGATCGGTGAACCCGGAACGAAACGGGCCGCAGGAGGCTACCACTCCAAGGGTGAGTGGTTTTACAAGTCCCGCCGCCTCGCCGCACTGGAGGCACGGCATGCGGCCGTTGTCGCCGACCGGCAGGCCGGACGGGTTCGTGTGGTGTGGGGCGGCAAACGTCTCCTCAACACCCGCCACCACCTCACCCAGGCCCGGCTCACCGAAGACCAGTGGCGGGAACGCTGGGATGCGGAACGCTGGTTCATCGCGGCTGACGGTGAGTCGGGGAAGCGGTTCGGGAACGAGACCATCCGCGTCACCCCGGATGGCGAAGTGTCCATCAAGCTGCCCGTCCCGCTCGCCCACCTGGCCAACACCAGGCACGGCCGGTACACCCTCACCTCCCGCATCGCATTCGCGCACCGGGGCACGGAGTGGGCCGACCGCATCGAAGCCAACCGGGCAGTCGCCTACCGCATCCACCTTGATACGGAGCGCGGCTGCTGGTATCTCACCGCATCCTGGCAACGCCCCGTCGTCCGGACCATCCCGTTGGAGACCGCCCGCGCCCGGGGCGTGATCGGCGTCGACACCAACGCCGACCACTTCGCCGCCTACCACCTCGACCGGCACGGCAACCCGGTCGGTGACCCGCGCCGCTTCCCCTACGACCTGTCCGGTTCGGCTGGCCACCGCGACGCGCAGATCCGTCACGCCCTGACCCGGTTGATCAACTGGGCGAGGCGTGTCGGGGTCGCGGCGATCGGGATCGAAGATCTCGACTTCACCGCCGAGAAGACCCGCGAGAAGCACGGCCGCCGGAAGCGGTTCCGGCAGCTCATCTCCGGCATGCCGACCGGGAAACTCAAGGCCCGGCGGGTGTCGATGGCCGCCGAACACGGCCTGAGCATTGTCGCGGTGGGTCCGGCCTACACCTCCCAGTGGGGTGGCCAGCACTGGCAGAAGCCGCTGGCCACCCCACGCCGAAAGAGGGGCACGCCCGA
>NZ_JBSFYR010000161.1:0-8746 GCF_053599875.1 Streptomyces sp. NPDC005151
TGACGAACTACCCAGCGTCACCAAGGGTGAAATCCACCCAAACCAACCACGGCGAGCTCCTGACCAGCAGGGTTCTGCTAATTCACCGGCATTGCTCTGACCTGCGGGTTCGACTGGTGTGCATTATGTGCGGTGTGGGCGTTACGGGCGATACCTTGACGCTGACTGGAGATGGCTCGGGCGCAGGGCATCGACAGCAGGACGGCACGCGGGTCGCGGTAGAAGAGGACCGCGGCGTCGTCCTGAGCGAGCGGCTGCGTGGCCACGATGTGCGTGATGACCTTTCGGCGACGTGTCTGCACCTGATCCACGGCGACCCGGCGGAGGATGGTGAGAGTGTTCGATGCGCCGAGTAGTACTGGTTGTGCTGCCTGTTCCGGCGTCTCTCCGACCTCCATCGAGCCTGTCGGGAGCATGAGGTCACCGTGCCCGGTGATATCGACGAGGAGCAGGTCGCTCACGTCACGCTTTCCCGGGAATGGCCTCGTCCACCCATTCCGACCCCTCAAACGCCGCCCTGGCCCGCCTTCTGGCGAACTTCACAGCCGGGCGCGGGATGAATGCGCACTGCGAAGAGTATTCGGGTCGCTACGGTGCGAACTCGCGGACGGCGTCGCCCAGGCGGGTCAACAGTTGTCGGCAGTCGGGTAAAGTGGGTTTGTCCGGGCCTATAACCGCAGCCAGGCCGCCGGCGCACCACTTGGTGTTGTCATGCGAAGTCCGGCCCTCCGAATGGAGGAGGGTAGCGGAGATGAGGAAGCTCTGCGGGAAGGCGCCGGATGGGCGCGCTCGACCGCGGTTCTGGGCGGTGGCCCCCCTCTCGGCTTGGGGCTGGCGTGGCTCGGTAAGCTATGCTCCGGCAATCTTCTCACCTGGCGCTGGCAGGCTCCGTGGCCGTCGCGCATGCCTCGTAGAAGGCGTAACGGTTCACGAATGGAAGGACGACGATGGCGCGTTGCTCAATAGCGACGATTTCCTGGGAGCGTGTGCACCTCAGTCTCGTTGTGGCAGTCTCGGACTTTACCGGAGATCCTAGTGCTCTCCGCTTCCTGATTGTTGACGACGGGCGCGAATTCCCGGTGAATTCTCGGCAAATCGACGCCGAACAGCACCGCTTGGAGATCAACGTCACCAACTTCAAGAACCGGCGCCAGGTACCCGACGGTACGTGGCGGATCGTCCCGGTGGTCGGTGATGAGCGACTGCCTGCCGCCACCTTCGATCTGCAGGCCACGGACCGGCTCGATGTCGACTCCCGCGTCTTCCTCTACGATCGCAACCGCTCCGTGTACGCGATCACGTTCGGGCTTTCGGACGACGACGAGAACCCCGAGTTCCTTATGCGGACGTACCAGTTGTTCCGCAGTGCGGGGCCGAGCAAGAACAAGGTGAAGAAGCCGCTCGGCAAGCGAATAGCGCTGAAGGTGCTGCCGCGGGCCCGGCGCCGCAAGATCGCCAACCGCTTCTACTGGGCCGCGCGCCGCCTGAATCCGCCGCGCGGCAACCGGATTCTGTTCGCCTCCGAAATGCGCACCGGCCTCGGCGGCAACCTGGCGCGCGTCCACGACCGGATGATCGAGCGGGACCTCGACAAAAAGTACACGTTCCGCCGCTCGTTCCGAATACCAGCCACGGCGAACAAGTGGAGCACGCTTCGCCTCATCTACCTGCTCGCGACGTCGGACACCGTGCTGATGGATGACTACTTCGGGCTTCTCGGAAACCTGAGCATTTCGCCGGATACCAAGATAATCCAGCTCTGGCACGCCGGAAGCGGCTTCAAGGCGGTCGGCTACAGCCGGTTCGGAAAGTACGGTTCGCCGAAGCTGTCCAACGCCCACCGCAAGTACACCTACGTCATCACCGGGTCCAAGCACCTTGTGCCGGTGTACGCCGAGGCGTTCGGCGTCGAGGAGTCGGCGGTCGTGCCGACCGGCCTGCCCCGCATCGACACGTTCCTCGATGAGGAGCATTCCCGGAAGGTCACCGACGACTTCTTCGCCTCCTACCCGCAACTCCGGGGCAAGAAGATCGTGCTGTTCGCGCCGACCTTCCGCGGGAAGAGCATAGGAGACGCGCACTACGACTACGGCCGCATCGACTTCGCGAAGCTCCACGAGGTCTGCGGCGACAAGTACGTCGTGCTCTTCCGGATGCACCACTTCATCACGGAGCCCCCGCCGATCCCCGCCGAGTACTCGGACCGGCTGATGAACTTCGCGTCGTTCCCCGAAACCAACGACCTGCTGCATGTGACCGACGTACTCGTCACCGACTACTCGTCGGTCATCTACGAGTACACGCTGCTCGACAAGCCGATCCTGTTCTACGCGTACGACAAGGACACGTATTCGGTGATCCGCGGATTCCACCGCGACTACGACACCGTCGCCCCCGGCAAGATCTGCGCGACCTTCGACGAGCTGCTCAAGGCTCTGCAGAACGAGGACTTCGACATCTCGAAGGTCGAGGAGTTCCGGCGGGAGAACTTCGACTACGTCGACACCAACTCGGCGGACCGCGTGATCGACTGGCTGGTGCTCGGAGATCACGGTGACAGAGAGACGGGCGGTCCGCACCGGTGGCTCGATCCCGTCTCGGACAACACGGCGGTGGGCGACCAGCCGCTCAGCGACCAATCGGAGGAATGAGTTGTGAACGTTGCCCTGCTTTTCGCCGGCGGCATCGGGTCGAGGATGAACACCCGCGCCCTCCCGAAGCAGTTCCTGGAGGTCCACGGCAAACCGATCATCATCCACACCCTTGAGCACTTCGAGGCGCACCCCGAGATAGACGGCATCGCCATCGCGATACTCGCCGAATACCGCGAGCTCATGATGAAGCTGCTGAAGCGGTACGAGATCCAGAAGGTCAAGTGGATCATCGACGGCGGCCGGACCGGTCAGGAGTCGCGGCACAAAGCCCTCAAGACGGTTGCCGCGGACTGCCCCGATGACACCGTCGTGCTGATCCATGACGGTGTGCGGCCGCTGATAGACGCGAAGTTGATCAGCGCCAACATCGAGACGGTCCGGGAGCACGGCTCGGCCATCACCTGCACCAAGTTCAACGAGACCGTGGTGTCGAGTGAGTACGACCACATCGACGACGTGATCCCGCGCGACCACATATACGCCGCCCAGGCCCCGCAGAGCTTCCAGCTCGGGGAGATCCTCTCGCTGTACGACCGGGCGGTCGCGGAGGGCGAGCACGACACCATCGATTCGTGCTCCCTCATGCACCGGTACGGGCGCAAGATCTACCGGGTGGTCGGCCCCCGCTCGAACATCAAGATCACGACGGCCGAGGACTTCTACCTCTGCCGGACGTTCTTCGAGATCCTTGAAGACCAGCAGATCGTAGGTACGTGATTTCAGTGACCACCGTTTCCAGCCCGGTCGTGGCGCACGACCTTGATGAGATCCTTGACCGTGACCTGCCGTGGAGTGAGCTTTCCGGCCGCACCGTGCTGGTCACCGGGGCGAGCGGCATGCTGCCGTCGTACGTCGTCTACACCCTGCTCGCATTGAACGACCGGCACGGCGCGGGCATCACTGTGCACGGTCTGGTGCGGAACGAGGAGAAGGCCAGACGGCTGCTCGCGGACGTGCTCGACCGCCCGGACTTCCACCTCGTCGTCCAGGACGTGGCGACTCCGCTCGAACTGCCCGGCCCCGTCGACTACGTGATCCACGGGGCGAGCGCCGCGCGGCCCGCCCTGCACGGCAGCCAGCCGGTCATGACGATCAAGGCGAACCTGCTGGGCACCTTCCACCTGCTCGACCTCTGTGTGGCGAAGGCCAGCCGCGGATTCCTGCTGATGTCCTCGGCGGAGGTCTACGGTGCCCAGCCCCCGGAGACCGAGCTCATCGACGAGCAGAGTTATGGCGGCTTCGACATCCTCAACCCGCGGGCCTGCTACGCCGAGGGAAAGCGCGCCGCGGAGACGATCTGCGCGACCTACCAGGCGCAGTACGGCATCGACAGCCGCGTCGTCAGGTTCGGTCACGTCTACGGGCCGGGGATGGCGCTCGACGACGGGCGGGTGCAGGCCGACTTCGCGGCGAACGTGGTGACCGGCAAGGACATCGTGCTCAACAGCGACGGTTCCGGCGTACGGACCTACACCTACGTGGCCGACGCCATCGCGGGGCTGTTCTATGCGCTGCTCCGCGGTGACCAGGTGGCCTACAACGTCGCGGACCCGTCCGGTCTGGTCTCGATCCGGCGGTTGGCGGAGCTGTTCACCGAGGTGCGCCCGGAGCGCGGGCAGCAGCTCCGGTTCACCAATGAGTCCGACGCGCGCTCTTACAGCCTGACCAAGAAGCAGGGCCTGGACAGCGCGCGGCTTGCAGCACTCGGCTGGAGCCCGGTGGTCGATCTGCCGACCGGGCTGAACCGCATGGTGACGCATCTGGAGTCGAGCGCCCCGGGCCTATAGCGAATTCCGCGTCGGCACGCCAACGACACGGATCTACGGAAATCGCCAGGACGCAAATCGCCTCGGGCGCGGACGAAAGTCCGGGCCCGAGGCGATTTGACGCAGTGTCACTGAATCGCCGGACGTGGGCACTTCAGGAGGATCGATATTTCCTGGCGAGCCGCCGCACCGAAGTCGGAAGGTGCCGGACCAGCCACCGCTGCTGCGCCTTGGGCTGTGGCCGCACCACCGGTTTCTCCGAAACACCGTCGTCATCGGTGGGATTCCAGTACTGCGGGGATTTCTCGCCCTTGCGCGGATACAGCTCATTCGGGCGGCGAGGAACGACCTCGGGACGCTCCCAGGCGATGTCCCGCCGTACCACCCGCGCCGGTGCTCCCACCGCGATGCAGTTGTTGGGAATGGACGACGTGACGATGCTGCGGAAGCCGATCACCGAGCCGTTGCCGATGGTGACGCCGCCCATCACGACCGCGTGCTTCGCGATCCAGACGTGCTCGCCTACGACGATCGACTGGGACGGGTTCACGCGCTTCTCGGTGTGCACGTCGAAGATCGGGTGGGTGTCGTCGCCGCGCACCTCGATGTTCTTGGCGAACATCACGTCGGCACCGATCGTCACCGACACGCCTTCGACGGCGGAGATGAAGGCGCGGCCGGCACAGCCCACGTTCTCGCCGATCCAGATCCGGGACTCGTGCCCACAGCGCAGTTCGAAGCGGAGACCTGCGCGCTTCTTCGTGGTCTGCTCGATCTCGATCTGACCGTTGTCTCCCGAGAAGGTGACGAGCAGGTCCTTGATGTCCGCTTTGGGGCTTATGACGAGTCTGTTGTTCGATCCCTTGAATCGGATATCGATCTTGTCCTGACGGATCTCGCCGTCGTAGACGATCTCGTTTCCCTGATCGTCCTTGTAGCGCTCTAGCTTGTGTACTTGCAGCATCGTGATCTGAGGGGTGCCCTTGACCGGCTTAGGGTCGGACCTGCCCCTCGTACCTCCGTTCTGGCCTGCGATTTCGGCTTAAGCTATCAGGTGACTCTGTTGCTGAACCTTGGCGTGATCGAACCGATCGCAGGCGGCCGCCGGACTCGGGCCTGAGTGCACCCAGCCGTGGCTGTGCGGGGCCCGGGAGATAGATGAACTCGCCGTGTGTCCCGCCGCCCAGGGCACCGGGCTCGGAGCGTCCTTGCTGGAGACGATGACGGCGGGTGCTCCCGGAGGCCGGGCCTGGTCGTTGACCTCGGTCCGCTCGGCGCGGGCTATGACCTTCTACCGCCGCCGGGGCTACATCCAGGCCACCCACCCTGTGGGGCTCAAATACAGGATTCGGCTGCTGATCGGCGAGTTCGTAGCGGTATCAACTGGAGATCTGATACTCGTTGATGAGTCCGCCGAGGACTGCTCTGCGGTGGACGCGGTGCTCGGCGATGTCGATGGGGCGTGGTGGTCCGGCTTCGGCTTGTGATGGACAGAGTTGGCGCAGGGCGCGATGTGGCCTTTGCCCGTTGTAGTGCTCCAGGTAGCTGGTGAGGGTTCGGAAGACTTGGACCCAGCGGCGACGCGGTATCCCGTGTGAGAGCGCGGCGAACCACAGGCGGTCGGCTGGTTCGTAGCGCACGCGCGGGACCTGTCGGCGCAGGACCGCGTTCTCGTGCCGCAACACCAGCAACTCCGCCTCCTTGGAGACGTCACGCCGAAGCAGCAACACGGGCAGCGACAGCAGACGACGGGTGACGGCGTACACCGTGGACAAGATCACGCAACATGATCCCAGGCGGGGAAGAGCCGCTGCTCAGGGACCTGGGCTTCCGGTTCCTCACGGCGAAGGACTTCAATGCCAGAGGATGATTCGTGTTCTTGAGCCCCACAGGATGCTCGGCTATCACGCCGTGCACACCGAGGCCGTCGCCGCTCAAGCCGGAGGAACTGGGAAGAAGTACGCTCCCGGCGCCTACACTCGGTGATAACACAGGCTGTCAGTACCAGGGCCGTGTGTTCTGCGTGGGTAGTGCGCGCAGGGTGGGCCATCGTTCCAACAGGCGTACGGCCAGAGCCGCGCTGAGGTGACCGAGTGCGTGCAAATGGTCGTGGTCGCGGGTCAGGTCGGCGACCACGCCAAGTCGGTGGACGAGGCGTTCTCGGGCGGAAACGTAGCCCCACTCGAAGTCCTCCACAGGTACCCGTGCGAGGTGGTCGACGGACTCGCGGTGGGCGCGTTCGACGAGTGCGTCGCCACGGATCAGCCAACCGGCGCAGGCGTCAGCAAGATCGCCGGGAACGTCCCTGCCGGTGAGGTCGCGCCAGGTGGCACGGTAGACGGCCTCGGCTTCCGCGAGTGGCCCGGCCGTGACCGACATTGCGCACCAGCAGGTCGGGAACCCGATGCGGAAGTAGGCGAGTTCCACCAGGCCGTTGCCCAGCGACGCCTGCTCGAAGTCGACGAAGTGGACGCCGGCGGCGGTGCGCAGGTCGTTGCCGGGGCAGGGGTCTCCGTGCAGCAGTGCATTATGGGGCGCTGGGTCGAGCCGGTCGATCAGGCCAGCGAGTTCGTTCGGCACTCCGGGTGGGACTGGGACGTCAAGGTCCTTGGCGAGTGCGAGGAAGGACTCGGCGTCGGCGGCCGTCGGTCCGGACCAGGCGGGGAGCATTCCCGTGTCAGCTGGCCCGGTGAGCGTGTGCAGCCGGGCGAGGGACTCGGCGTAGCCGGGCATCCAGTCGTCGGCCGCGCCGAGGTCGTCCAGGTGTTCCAGGACCATCACGCGTGACGCCGCGTCCGTTTCAAGCAGTGCGGGCGCGACGGTCGGCCGGGTCGCCCGTGCGGCGAGCCGCAACGCGGTGACCTCCCGCGCATAGCGCGCATCCCCGTCGGGCCCGGTTCCACCTTCGTCGGCGATCTGTTTGACGATCACCCGGATACCACCGCGCAGCTCGACCCGCCACACCCGGGAGCGCGGGCTGCTGTCCAGGAGAGTGGCCTCCCTGGGGGATCCCAACGTGGAACGCAGCTCGTCACTGATCGGTACCCGGGTCGGCATGGTGGTCAGCGTAGGGCAATGCCACCCATGGCGCCATCATGATCCAGGTCGCCCTCGCCTCCGCCGCGGACGGGGCCGTACAGGTGTGGTCACCGCTCCCGGCGGAGTGGACAACGGGTCGAGGGCCGAGAACTGGATGCCTTACCGATGAGCCGGGATCTCGGATGCTGTGCGGGGTCACACGCCACCGTTCAGAGCAGTGAGACGGTTCTGCTGCTGCTTGCTCAGCTTCTTCTTCTGCTCGACGTTCTCGTGGTAAAGGTTGGCGGTCACCGTGGCCAGGGCGTCGAGCTTGCTCTGCAGCTCGGTGACCTTCTGGCTGGCTTTTCTGAGTCTTCCCTTCAGTTCAGCGATGGTCTCGTCGCGCTGAACCTCGCCGGGCGTACGGAGGACAGGTTGGGGGATTCGGGCGTTCCACTCGGCCAGGATGTCCTCGGCTCGGTGGACACTGGCATGGCTGACCTGGGCTTCGCGGGCCATCAAGATCCGCCATCGGAGTGTCCACACCGCAGGGGTCACCTCACACCATGGCCGCCGCCGCACAGAAGTTGGAGGCTATGCGCGACCGCGCAGCGCAGCCCTCCACCGTTTATCTCGGCATGCCCGACTTCCGCCGTGATGCCGGGCGAAGCAGTGCCGAGTCCGAGGGCTGAGCGCTGATGGCTTCCGACATTCGGCATGCGAAGCGCGTGATCTCGACCCGCGCCTCCCGGATTTCACGTCCTCCGTCGCTGCGGCCATGGGTAGCCAAGCTGCATGGCGAACTCCGCTGAGCCACCGCAGAGCTCCGCAGCCTCACGAGGGTCACCCGACAGCAGATGCTCGGCATGCACTTGCGCCTGAAGGGCCGGATCGCCGCTGGAGACGGCCAGCGACATCCGAAACTGCAGCCATGGGCGGTCGGCACCGATGGCGGAGCGAGCATCGGCGAGAGGAGGACCATCACTGCCGTAGGCACGCTGAGTGACTGCCGTGGGCGGGGTGGCTTTGAGACGTCCGACTCCGACATGGTCAGTTGTCGCGGAAGAGACCAGTCATCCCCGTGACCTGCAGTACTGGAGGGCTGTGTGTCGCTGACCTGCGGAGATGGTCTTTCGGCTGTTTCACGCTCGTGCTCGTTGATACAGCTGAAAATCCCAGAGAAGTCCCAGAGTGCTCCCAACGGTGACGGTGAACCGCCCCGGTTCGAGTAGAGGCTCGATTTCATGAAAGGATCGAGTCATGGCAAGACCTTCCCGTTACCCCCTTGAGCTCCGCCGCCGTGCGGTG
>NZ_JBSFYR010000162.1:0-8648 GCF_053599875.1 Streptomyces sp. NPDC005151
GCCCGTCGAGTACGAGACCAACCACTACATGGAATCCACGAAACCCCAGGTCACAACCACCATCTGAGATCTCTACCGAACCCGGGGCGGTTCAGTGTGCGCGCTTTCCAAGGCCACGGCCATCTGTACCTGGGTTTCCTGGTCCAGGCCGTCCAAGGCGGCGATCTCGCCACACGCTCGTTTCACCATGACCACGGATTCCACTTTCCGCGCGCCAGCCAGACGGCGCAGCAGGACCTTGAACGGCGTTGTCAACTTGTCCGGGGCTTGTCTGGCTGAGGACGCGTCGGGTCGTGGTGAGGCCGGGTGTCGGCCCTGCGCTCAGGCCGTGGCGGACACGCCGGTGATCTGGCTCCAGACGCTGAAGCGTTCGCTCATCGTGGTGCGGTACTGGCTGGCGGTGAGGCGGTGGCGGCCGGGTCGGAAGTGCGGTGATATCGCGCTGAACGCGGACAGGAACCTCTGTGCCCCGCCCGGGGAGCGGAAGCCTTTCATGGCGCGTTCGCGTTGCCTCGTTGGCTGGTGGGAGTTCTCCGCCCGGTTGTTGAGGTACTTCGATTGGCGGTGCTCGACGGAGTGCATCAACTGTCGGTGGGCCACGCCGTAGGAGCGGAGCTTGTCGGTCACCAGCACCCGCGGTACATGACGTTGTTTCTTCATCAGCTTGGCCATGAACCGCTTCGCGGCCTTCGCGTCCCGCCGGGACTGCATCAGGATGTCCAGGACGTTTCCGTCCTGGTCGACCGCCCGCCACAGGTACCGCCACTCGCCGTTGATCTTGGTGTAGACCTCGTCCAGGTGCCATTTATCCCCAGCCTGCGGCTTGTGGCGCCGCAGTTGGCGGGCGTACTCGGGACCGAACTTCACACACCACTGCCGGACGGTCTCGTGGGAGACGATAATCCCCCGGGCGAGCATCAGCTCCTCGACCTCGCGGTAGCTGAGGGGGAAGCGGTGGTAGAGCCACACGCAGTGGGCGATGATCTCCGCCGGGTAACGGAACCCCTTGTACGACGGCGGCGACACGTCCACGAACAGACCCCTCCCGACGAACCACCAACCCCAAGATCATCCCACCCGCCGGGCAACCCTCAGCCAAGTTGACAGTGCCGTTCCCGGTCCTGCTTGCGCAGTCGCTGGAGTTCTTCCCGCTCGGCTGTGGTCAGCGCGCCGACGGGCCCCTCGCCCCGGTCGATCTTCGCCTGCTTCACCCAGCCTCGCAGGCCCTCGGTACTGACACCCAGCTCCCGGGCCACATCGGCCACCGTCCGCCCGGAGGAACGGACCAAGTCGACCGCGTCCTTCTTGTACTCGTCCGTATACCGCTTGCTCGTATTGCTCTTCTTACTCACTACCTGGACTGCTTCCTCCGAGACCCATACATCCCAGTATCAACCTGTCCAGATCAGAGGGGGAACTTCAGGTCGCGTCACACCCACAAGACAGAACACACCCATCCGCAAAAGCCCAGAGCCCGCGTCAGCAAGCTGTCACAGCCTCATGAACGATCGAAGCTAGCCCTGGGTCAGGCCCTGGCGATATTCCTGCCCGGCATCGGCTCCGCGAGTGCTGTCCGCCATTCAGGCGCGCCGAAGGCGTCCGCGAAGTACTGCGTCTCGTGCACCACATGCCCGTGGGCAAATTCCATGATGCTCACTGAGTAGGTGGGCACCCCGTCGTACGTGATGACACACTCGCTCACCCACAGATCCCCGCTGCCCACGATCCGGTGGACGGTGAAGTGCCGACTGGCAGGGTGCCCACCCCGTTGCGCCGAAATCGTCGCGCGGCCCCGGAATCGTTCACCTGACTGTGCGTAGTCGAGGATCGCGTCCGCAGCGTAGATGGCGTGCTCGGCTTCGGTATCCCCACGTTCCGACGCCCGCCAGTGTTCCTCGAGTGCGGCCCTGGTCCGGATGTCAGCATCCATCGCACTGTCCCCTCTGCAGGCGGCCGGAGCGATCCGGGGACCTGGGAACGCTTCAAGGCTTCCCCCAGGATGCCGGGCCGTTGAACGTAATGGGCAACGGTGACAGCGTAGATCGCCAAGGCAGCGACTCAGCTTTAGGACACTGCGGATCAAGATCGGACAACTCATGATGCGTGGAAATCCTTGGTGCCCAGGCCGGCGACGGGATCGTCGGTGGTCACGGTTTTGAGCGGTCGGTGACCGCGGCACCGGTCCGGTGGCCAGCCAGTGCAGGCGTGAGGACTTCAGCTTCGGGTCGAAGACCAGCAGCCCGTCCAGGCCGCGGGCGCGTTCGTCGGTCAGCAGGTGGGCCACGCGGGCATGGGTCTCCCGCTCGGCAGCCTGGCGGGCGGTACCGACCTTCTCCAGCAGCGTCACCACGCCGGGCCTTCGCCGAGCGCAGGTACTCGCAGTCGGCAGTTCTACGACACTTCGATGCTCTGCGGGACAGGCGCGCCAGCAGCTGGCCCGCGCCAACGGCAACGTAGAGCACGACCAAAACCCCGAATGCGAGGTCGAGCCAGTCATAGGCCGCGCCCGCCCAGAGCGAGGCCCACGCCCTGCGCCCCGCGATGGATCCGGCAACCACCAGCAGCACCGACGTCACTGCATACAGCGCCCGCGCAGTGCTGGGCCGCCGCTCCTTGAGCAGCTCGCCCCCCGCACCGAGCGCTACCAGCGCGGCGAAGGCGTCGTGCGGCTCCAGATGCCCCGACCCGATCGCGTCCACGATGTTGATCAGGACGCCGATCGAACCGACGACCAGGGCGCCCTGGGATATACGGCGGCTCATCAGCCCTCGCTTGCAGTCAGACTTCGGTGGCGGCAGATCAATCTTCGCAGTCACAGGTGACAAGGTGTCCTGTGCCAGCAGGCCTTGACCTTGCCACCCAAGGTTGACCGCCCTTCACGTCCCCCGCTTCACGTTCAATACCCGACTGGCGCCGCGCCGCGGGGTCTCGGGCATGTGTTTCTGCTGTACCGCGGTGAGGGCGCGGACGACGAAGACTCCAGCCACGGCTGCGCCGATGGCGACGGCGAGGGCCTCGATGTCGTCGCGGACGAGGGTCACGTCGGCGGCGCCGATGGCGACGTCGGTTCCGGTGCCCATCGCGATGCCGAGGTCGGCGCCGGCGAGCGCCGCCGCGTCGTTGACCCCGTCGCCGACCACGGCGACCCGCAGCCCCTTCCCCCGCAGTGCGCGTACGAGTTCCGCCTTCCGCTCGGGGGTGCAGCGGGCGTGCACCTCGTCGATGCCGAGCGCCGAGACCGTCCAGCTCCTCGAGCTGTTTCTCCATCGCGAGCGCCGCGCCCGCGCGGCCCGGGAGGCGATCACCGTCGATGGGGACACCGTCAAGATCGGCCCCTGGTTCGCCAAGATGCGCACCAAGCACCGCGCCGGCAGCTCGACCCTGAGCATGAACGCCTCGTCGCCGCCCTCTTCGACGGCGACTGGACCGCCAAGGACCCTGCCCCCGCCTTCGCCTGACCTCGCCGGCGAGCATCCCAGTCGCGGCTTGCGCAGACCTTGGACGCTCAGTCGACCGAAAGCGGCGCGTCAGAGCCGGGTGCCGATGCTCGCGCGCCGACGGGTTGCGCGACCTCTCGGGTACGCCGCGTATAGGCCAGGTACAGCACCGTCGCCACCAGCAGGCCGACGATCCAGGAGATGTCGGCGCCGCCCAGGTGGTCGACCAGCGGCTCGGTGTAGAGGCTGCTGCTGATGAAGGGGATCTGCGCCGCAATGGCGACCAGGTAGACAAGGACGGCCGGCCAGTTCACCAAGCCGTACTCGCCCCGAGGCCGGAAGAGCTCGCCGACGTCGTAGTGGCCGCGCCGTACGACGTAGTAGTCGGTGAGGTTGATGGCGGTCCACGGCACCAGCAGGTACAGCAGGAACAACGTGATGTTCTGGACAGTGCTCAGGATGTGACCGCTTGCCATCAGAGTGGCTGCGATCGTGAGCGTGGCGCTCACCACGATGAAGACGGCGCGCACCAGCGGCGTCGCCGAGCCGTGGCCCTTGGCCGAGAAGGCGCTGATCGCGGTGAGGTACATACCGTAGTAGCCGTACACGCCGGCAGGGACGATGCCGATGACGATGGCGAGCAGGATGGCCGAGCTCAGCGCCGGGATCTGCTGGCTGAGCATGCCGATGGCATCGTCGCCCACCGCCTCGGCGCTGATCGTGGCGGCGAACGCGCCGAGGATCATCACCCACGAGGAGCCGAGTGCCGAGCCGGCGTAGGTCCACAGGAACGTGGTCCGCGACGGGGTGTCCTCGGGGAGGTAGCGAGAGTAGTCCGAGACGTACGGCGCCCAGGTCAGCTGCCACGAGACGAAGATCGACATGACGAGCAGGACGGTGCCGAACGACGGAGCCGGGCCGCTCGGGAGGTGCTCCGGCAAGTGACAGGCCAACGCGATCGTGAGGGCGAGGAACAGCAGCCCCGAGACCACGCTGACCACCCGGGTCGACAGGTGGATGACCTTGTACCCGACGATCGCGATGACCGCCGGGACCGCGCCCTGGATGATCACCGACCAGGTGAACGAGATGTGGGCCCAGTTCGCGAAGGCCTGCCCGGTGATGACGCCACCCTCGATGCCGAATCCGACGTACATGCACAGGACGATCACGACCGGCAGCAGCGTGCCGAGGAATCCGAACTGCGCACGGCTCTGGATCATCTGCGGCACACCCAGACGGGGACCCTGGATCGAGTGGTAGGCCATGAACACGGCACCGACGAGGTTGCCGATCAGGATGGCGGCGATGGCCCAGGGAAGGTCGAGTCCGAGGGTGACCGCCAGGACGCCGGTGACGAACCCGGTGATCTGCACGTTGCTGGAGAACCAGACCGTGAACAGGTGCCACGGCTTGCCGTAGCGCTCCTCGGGCGGGACGTAGTCGATCGAGTGCTGCTCGATCGACTCGCCGTGTGATCGGTTGCGGCCCATCTCATGCCTCCTGCGGGGTCAGGGCGGCCGCACGGGCGATGGCGCCCAGCGCGTCCAGGTGAGCAGGGGTGTCGGCGACCGGCTGGTCGGTGGCGGAGAACTTCGCGATGACGACGTCGGTCTGCGGGTCGAGCCAGAGGTACTGGCCGAAGATGCCGACACCGTAGAAGGACCCGTGGTCGTCGCCCGGGATCCACCACTGGTTCTTGTAGGTGCCACCCGCCGCCGAGTCGGACTCGGCCGTGGTCGCGAAGTGCCCTCCGCGGCGCGTCCGCGCGATCCAGTCAGCCGGCACCACTGGTGTGCCCTCGCGCCACCCGTCGTCGAGAACCAGGCGCCCGAATCGCGCGAGATCGCGCAGTCGCATCCCCATCCCGGCACACGCATAGGGCGTTCCGTGGTCGTCGACCGTGACGAAGGCGTCGTCCTCGGCGCCGATCCACGACCAGAGATGTCGCCGCATCAGCTCGCCGTAGCCCGCGCCGCCGGCGCGTTCGAGCACCCACGCGAGGACGTCGGTGGTCCCCGAGCAGTACTGGAAGTCGGCGCCGTGCCGGCCGGCACCGCGCAACTGGGCCAGGAACGGCCGGGTGCCGACCACGTCCTCGGGCTGCCGCGGCCGCCATCCGGCAGCGCGGTCGCCCGCGTGAACCTCGGCGGTGGGCTCCAGGTACGACATGTCGTAGTACGGCGCCGCGGTCATGTCGAGCAGCTGCCCCACGGTGGCGCCGGCGTAGGAACCCGCCGCCAGCTCCGGGACGTACGTCGGGACGGTCGCCTCGAGGTCGAGGAGGTCGGCGGCGGCCAGCACCCCGGCCAGCATGCCGGCGAACGACTTCGAGATGGACATCACGATGTGGCGAGACGCGGAGGTGAACCCACCGAAGTAGCGCTCTCCGAGGATCGTGTCGCCGCGCAGCACGAGGATGCTGTCGGTGTGCGTGCGAGCGAGGAACTCCTCTGCGCTGATCGGCCGCCCTTCGGGGCCCGGCACGGTCAGAAGGTCCCAGTCCAAGGGCTCACTCGCGGGCACCAGCATGCGTACCGGCGCCTCACCGCGAGCAATGGTCGTGCAGGGGACCACATCCTCGACCCGGTGCAGACCGAGTCGGTGGTGAGGTGGGGTGAGCCAGTTGCCGGACGAGACGTCGGAGGAGGTCATGGAGGAGATGGTGATCCCGGCCACCTACTCCTGTCCAAGACCTAACTACTACCCATCATGATGCCGTTTCGGCATGATGAGGCATGGAGCTACGCCACCTTCGGTGCTTTCTGACTGTCGCGCAACTCGGTACCGTCACGGCCGCCGCCGACCAGCTGCACATCGCTCAGCCCGCGGTGTCCCGCCAGATCCAGCGCCTGGAGCGCGACCTCGGCGTCACGCTCTTCCGCCGCAACGGCCATCGGCTGTCCCTCACCGACGCGGGCCGCCACACGCTCGACGTGGCGCACGACCTGCTCACCCGGGCCGACCGGCTGACGACGGTCGCGGGACAGCTGGCCGACGGACAGCTGACCCGGATCTCCTGCGTGGCCGCCCCCACCACGCTGGACTACGTCCTCGCTCCGTTCGTCGCCACCCTCGACGACGACGACCCGTTCATCGCCGTCGTCTCGGTCCTCGGCGACGAGGTGCACGAGGCGGTCGCAGCCGGGCACGACTTCGGCATCGCCGCGAACGTGCCCCCCGCGGGCGGCCTTGCCTGGCAACGCCTCACCCGCGTGCCGCTCCACGCCTATGTCAACCCGGGCCACCCCTGGGCCCGCAACACCAGCGTCACGCTGGACGAGCTGATGGAGCAGCCTCTCCTCCTTCCGGGCCGAACGGACCCGACGCGCACTGTTCTCGACGCAGCTGTCATCGCGGCCCGACTCCGGTATCAACGCCACACCGAGGTCCCGTGGGAGCAGATGCGCCACGCCCTGGCGGCAGGGCGGCGTGGCGTCGCGATCGGGACCGAGTTGCCGCGGTTCGGCACCCGTCCCCTGCTCGTCCTCGACACCGATGGCGCTCCCGTCCAGCTCCCCATCCACGCATGCTGGAGCCCCGACCACTACGCGGCCACCGCGCTTGAGCAGTTGGCCACGCGACTCGGCAACTTTGCCGAGCAGGTCGTCCGCCCCGAGGCCGAAGCGATCTGAGGCGCAGGGAGCTGCCGGAAAATAACTTCGGGTTTCAGTCGGTCTTACCGATGAGGTTGGCCAGGTCTGTCCCCAAAGACAGCATGGACAAGATCTATCCAGCTGAAGGACGGCCCAGGAGGTGGCGTCGTCGCCCCGCCTGCTCACCGGTCGGCCGCCGCCTGCTGCTCGCGGTCGGCGAGCCAAGCGGGGTGCTGGCAGTAGACGGCCAGGGAGCGCTCGAGGTCCAGGCACACCTCGCCGGGCTCGGTGGCGACTGCCGGATCCGTCACGTAGCCGGCCGGGGGCCGCCAGCCGCAGTCCGTACCGCTCCGCCTGGCGTTGGGCGAGCTCGCGCACGCGGGGCCACTCGGAGGTGTCGCCCAGGTCGCAGTGCACCACGATGACCTTGTCCGTGCAGCCGGCCGGGGCGCGCAGCCCGGCCACCGGGTCGTACAGATCGCCGCTCGGGAATCTCGGCGCTGTCCAGGGTGTCGGTCGTGGTGCGCTCCAGCGACAGCACCCGGGCCGTCCGCTTCGCGGAGGGCCGGGAGAAGGAGTACACCATGGCGATCTCCTCGAAGTGCCGCAGGGAAAAGTCATCAGGGGCACCGCGGAGTAGACGGTGACGAGTTCACCGATGGAGATCCGGCCGTCGAGGGCGAGCCTCGCGCCGTACCCGACCACGGTGATCAGCAGCCCCGGCAGCAGCACCTGGACCGCGGAGATCAGCGACCACATCCGGGCGCTGCGGACGGCCGCCTTGCGCACCTCCTGGGAGGCCTGCCGGTAGCGGCCGAGGAACAGCTCCTCGCCGCCGATGCCGCGCAGCACGCGCAGGCCGGCGACGGCATCGGAGGTCAGTTCGGTGGCGCGGCCCGCCTTTTCGCGCTGGATGTCGGCGCGCCGGGTGGCCCGGGGCAGCAGCGGCAGTACGGCGAGGGCCAACAGGGGCACGCCGCCGGCGACCACCGCACCCATCGCGGGCTGGTACACGACCAGCGCGACGCAGACCAGGACGAGGGCGGTCGCGGCGGCGGCGGTGAAAGCGCGACAGTGCTTCGACGAACCAGCCGATCTTCTCGACGTCGCCGGTGGAGACCGCGACCACCTCGCACGCGGCGACCCTCCGGGTGAGTACCGAGCCGAGTTCGGCGGTCTTACGGGCCAGCAGGTGCTGGACCCGGGCGGCCGCCGTGATCCAGTTGGTGATGGCGGTGCGGTGCAGCAGGGTGTCGCCGACGGCGATGGCGGCGCCGAACAGCAGGATCAGCCCGCCCGCGAGCGCCAGCCTGCTGCCGGAGCGGTCCACGACGGCCTGCACGGCGACGCCCACGGCGAGCGGCAGGCCGGCGATTCCGCACTGGTGCACCAGCCCCCAGCCGAGTGACTTCAGCTGGCCGCCGAGCTGTTGCCGGGCAAGCCACAGCAGAAAGCGGCGGCCTGACCGTACGTCGGGATCGCCGGGATCGGAAAACGGAAGATCGCGAATCTGTATGACGTCCCACGGATCGCTGAGGGGGTGGCGAGTGGCTCAAACCGTGCAAGGTTCGCGTTCCGCCGGCAGTCGCGGCAATTGATTTTTACGCATGAGGGT
>NZ_JBSFYR010000163.1:0-8445 GCF_053599875.1 Streptomyces sp. NPDC005151
AGTCCAAGCACACCTGCTCGAACTCCTCGGCATCGACGAAACCCGGCCCCGCTGGCTGGAGACCTAAAACCCCATGTGCGAAGTCACCGACTAGGAGGGCTGCGGGGCCGGCGACGTTCACGGTGATGCTGCGCAGATCCTCCGGTTCGGGGCTGGCGACCTGCAGGGGAGAGCGATCGACCACGGCGACTTCGAGGCCCTCGATCCACCGGGAGAAAACGACCTCTGAGCAGGCTCGGCCTTGGGTGAGCTGGCGGACGCGCACAAACGCCCCTCGTCGGCCGTACCAGCCGCCCATGCGAGGTCGAGCCATGGACAGGGTTTTGCCCTGTCCATTGTTCACATCCGAGCCTGGCTGAGGTCCTCTGCCGACGAAGCGCCTCAGCCGTATGGTGTCCGCGTCGCCCGGGCGTGGCCTGCGGCATCTCGTGGTTGCGCTGGGTGCAGACGTAGGGGCAGCGCGTGGCGTGGGCCGTGTGTGGCTGATTGATGGTGTGTTTCCCCGACGTGGCTCAGTCACGCTGGTAGGCGGCGAGGAGGAAGAGCCAGATCTCGCTGACCGTCGGGAAGCAGGTGACCGCGTGCCTCAGCCGCTTGAGCGGGACCTCCCCAGTGACCGCCACGGTCGCCGAGTGCAGGAGTTCGCTGACGCCGGGGCCGACGAAGGTGACCCCGAGCAGGACGTCCCGGTCAAGGTCGACGACCATCCGGGCGTGGCCCTGGTAGCCGTCGGCGTAGAGGTTGGCGCCCTGGGCGGCGTTGAAGTCAACATCGACGGTCTTGACGCGGTAGCCGGCGCGGGCCGCCTGCTCGGCGTTCAGGCCCACGGCAGCCGCTTCGGGGTCGGTGAAGAAGACCTGGGGTACGGCGTGCTGGTCGGCGGTGGTGGCGTGGTCGCCCCAGGGGGCGTCGTCCAGCGGCCGGCCGGCGGCGCGAGCGGCGATGGCGTCGCCCGCGGTCCGGGCCTGGTACTTGCCCTGGTGAGTGAGGAGCGCACGGTGGTTGACGTCACCCAGTGCGTACAGCCATTCGCCTTCGACGCCTTCGACCAGGCAGGTGGTGTCCACGTCCAGCCAGGAGCCGGGGGCGAGGCCGACCGTGTCGAGGCCGATGTCGTCGGTATGGGGAGCTCGGCCGGTGGCGAACATGACCTCGTCGGCCTCCAGTTCGCTGCCGTCGTCGAGGGTGAGGGTGACCGGTCCCGTGGGGTCCGGGCGGCGCAGGGCGGTCACCTGCACGCCGATCCGCACGTCAACGCCCGCTTCGGTGAGACTGCGTTCGAGCAGCTCGCCCACGAAGGGTTCCATGCGGGGCAGCAGG
Organism: Streptomyces sp. NPDC005151; assembly: GCF_053599875.1. Classification (NCBI taxonomy): domain Bacteria; kingdom Bacillati; phylum Actinomycetota; class Actinomycetes; order Kitasatosporales; family Streptomycetaceae; genus Streptomyces; species Streptomyces sp. NPDC005151. The sequence goes on from NZ_JBSFYR010000163.1 coordinate 1,321, forward strand.
GCGCGGCGGACGAGCAGGGTGACCTGGGAGCCCAGGCCCTGCCAGAGGGTGGCCATCTCCACCCCGACCCCGCCACCGCCGACGACGGCGAGCCGTGCGGGCACGGTGCTGGAGTCGGTGCCGTGCCGGTTGGTCCAGGGCCGGGCCTGTCCGATGCCCGGGATGTCGGGCAGCACAGGTCGGCTGCCGGTGGCGATGGCCACCGCGTGCTGGGCCGTGAGGGTCTGGCGTGCGCCGTCGTCGCGGGTGACGGTGACGCGGTGGGGACCGTCGATCCGGCCGTGGCCGCGGAACAGGTCGGCGCCGATGGACTTCACCCACCGGGCCTGTCCGCTGTCGTCCCAGTCGGTGACGTAGCGATTGCGGCGGGCGAAGACCCGGTCCGTGTCGAGCCGGCCGGTGACGGCCTGCCGGGCGCCGTCCACGCGGCGGGCGTCGGCGACGGCGATGACCGGCCGCAGCAGCGCCTTGCTGGGCACGCAGGCCCAGTAGGAGCATTCCCCGCCGACGAGTTCCCGCTCCACCACGGCCACGCTGAGGCCGCCCGCACGGGCGCGGTCGGCGATGTTCTGGCCGACCGGACCGGCGCCGAGCACGACCACGTCATAGGTGCCGTTTCCCTGGGGTTCGTGTGCTTTGCTCATGTTTTTTCCTATCACGATCGGGCTGATCGCTCATTCGTTCATGGGATTGCTTGACGCCGGTCGTTGCCCTGGCCGGCGGACCCGGTTCGGGGCAGGAGCGACATCAGGGGGAGGAGCTGCCGCGATCACGGCTCAAAAGCCTGGGAAGAGGGTGCGCAGGTCGTCGCCGGTGACTGGGCCGTCCGTGGTCGGTGGGTCCTGGGAACGGTTGCGGCCGTAGATCAGACGCAGGACCGCCTCGGCTGGGCCGGCCGGAGCCAGTGGGGTCAGCGGGCTCCACGGGATAGATGTGCACTTCGTCGTCGATGTCGGGGAACAGCGTCCGGCCGGTGTCGGTGAGCTTGATCCGGATCCGTTGTGGTGCGAGGCGGGTCCTGGTGCCGGCGTGGCTGAACCGTCCGGCCATGAGGTCGCTCCGCTCCCACGGTGGAGCTGTCTCGGCGGTGGGCACTGCTGCTGAAGGACCCAGGGCTATGCCGATGTCCCAGGCGTGTACGGACTGCTCCGACAGCCGATGGCCGGCGTAGGCCGCGACGTCGAGCAGTCCGGCGAGTAACGGATTCGCACCGCCCTGCGCTGTCCCTTGTCGAGGGAATCGAGCAGATCCCGGTGGCGTTGGTCGGCTCTCAGCCAGTTGTCGCGCTGCGCTTGGTGGGCCATGGCATCCCATCGTGCCCAGACCGGCAGCAGCTCCTCCCGGTTCGGTCCGCGGGTGTCGCCGGCGCGGTCCGGCCGTGACCTGAGGAGCGGCCTTCTCCACCTCGAGACGTCCCGGTTCTGCCCGCCGCAGGCGGTCCACCAGTTAGCGCTCTGCTGTCGCGGTGTGGCGGCGCGGCGTCCTGAGCAGCATCGCCGCAGCCGGCGTCTGCGCCTCGATGACGACTTGGTTCGCGATTGAGGTTGAGGCGTGCTGGCTGCCCGTTCGCCTGCTGGTTGATCAGCAGGTGACCGGTCGGGCGAGCACCAAGTCGGTGCTGGTGCGGCGTCGGCGGGCGCCCTCGTCGACCTCAGCCTTGACCTGGGGGTGGAGGCGGAGCAGTTCGGTGATGCCCTCGGTGCGCATGGCGGTCTGGTCGTGCCGGCGCCCGGGCCGATACGCCCCCGACCACAGCAGGCGGCCCTGGTGGTCAGTGATGGTGGTGGTCTTGGCGGTGTTCTGCTTCTTCTTGCCGGAGACGAACGCCTTGCGGCCGGGCCTGCCCGCGCGGGGGCGGCGGACCTGTACCTTGGTGCCGTCAATCCGCAGCTCCACGTCCTCGGCGTCGGCGAAGACGTCTGCCAGAGTGCGCAGCCGTAGGCCGGGCCTGTCGGGGACGGCAAAGCCCCGTGCTGCGAGCAGCGGCCGGATCTCGTGCACCGCCCGGGTGATGGTGGGTCGGCTCACTCCGTACAGTTCGGCCAGTACCGCGTGCGGCAATTGCAGGCGCAGGACGGCCAGGGTGACCAGCACGCGGTTGATGAAGACCAGATGGTAGTGCGGCCCGGCTCCGGCTGCCCGCTTGCGCTCGCCTCCGCGCCGCTCGCGCAGCGCGGACTCGCACCGGGTGGCCCAGGGAGCGGCCAACTCCTCAATCAGTCCGCCGAGATGTGCACGGGACAGGCCGGAAAAGGCAGGATGAGACAAGGCCGCGCGGGCCCAGGCTGACGTCACAATCCGTCCAACCCGTGCGGCCGTCGTCGCGTCACGGGTGACGGCCTGCCTGCCAGTCGCTACTCGACGGGCTCGGCGATCAGTGCCGTGGCCACGGAGCGGAAGCCGAGTCGGGCGTAGATCCGGGCGACGTCATCGTCGCCCGCGGACAAGAAGATGGTCTTGGCGCCTCGCGATCGTGCGTCGGCCACCAGCTCTGCGGTGACCGCATGCGCAAGGCCACGACGTCGCGCGGTTGGTAGAGTTCCCACCCCGACAATCTCGGTGACCGCGCCGACCGGCTGGTGCTGACCGGCGCACAGCGCCGTTGCGTCCTCCACCGCGGCGGCAATGCACGTCAGGCCAGCCAGGATGCGTGCCACCGCGTGGTCCACCGATCCGTCACCGGCACAGCCGCGCATCACCTCTCCAAGTTCCGCCAGGCCGGCGGCACCGACACCGGTGCCAGGCTCGGCGAAGGCCAGGTGAGGAACGGCCAGCGCGCTCGGCAGCACGGGATCGTCCGGCCCCACGGTCCGGACCACCACGCCGCCGGGCACCTCGGGCACCGCGGGAGTCGGTACGCCCGGGCCGAGCACCATCAAGGGGTGCTCGTGCACCGCAAGCCCTGCCTGCTCGACCGCGGCCCGCAGCGCGGGCGCGGTCTCGGCGACCCACTCGAAACTCTCCGGGATGCCCAGTTCCCGCTGCCGGGCGCGGACCCGGTTCACTTCGGCGGCACTCACCGCTCCGGACCATCCCAGGGCCGGACGTGCATAGAAGGGCCAGCCCTGCCCCTCTCGTATGAACAGGGTCAGAGGCCCGAAGTCTTCGACTCGGGCACCGGAGCGGGGAACCGCGTCGTAGTACCGCTCAAGTCGGTCCAGCAGTTCACGGCGATCAGCAAGATCCACAGATGTCACGCCGAGCATCCAAGCAGGAGCTCGGGGACCACTGCCACCGCATTACGTCCTGTCACAGCCAGCTGGACGAAGCGAAGATCAACTGCCGACAGCGGTATCGCGTACCAAGTCGTTGTTCCCAGGCCGACGAGACCCTGTTCGGGCTGATCAGGAGGCAGCCCGAGTGCCGGAGTCTGACGAGCGGGATACGGGGCAGACCGCCACTCTTGCTTGCCGTGTGCCGCCACGTAGCCGAGTCATAGTTGGAGGGGCAGGTGGCGGGGGCCGCGGAGCATGGCGTTCTGCCGGTAGGGGGGTGGGTCCTGGACCAGGCGTGCCGTGCTCAGGTGGGGGATCAGCGCGCCGAGCGCGGCCTCGGCTTCGATGCGGGCGAGTGGTGCGCCGTAGCACAGGTGGATACCGCTGCCGAAGCCGAAGTGCTGGTTGTCCGGGCGGGTGGGGTCGAACCGGTCGGGCTCGTGGAACCGCTTGGGGTCGCGGTTGCCTGAGGCCAGCACCAGTACGACGGACGTGCCTTTGGGGATCGTTGTGCCGGCGACGTCGATGTCGGCGCGGGGGATCCTCTCGCGCATGTGGACCGGGGGTTCGTAGCGCAGCAGTTCCTCCACCGCTTGCGGTAGCAGGTCGGGTTCGCGACGCAGCTGGTCGACATGCTCGGGGCGGCGCAGCAGGGTGAGCACCCCGTTGGTGATCAGGTTGACCGTGGTCTCGTGTCCCGCGATCAACAGCAGCACGGTGGTTTCCGCGAGTTCCTCGCGGGTGAGCCGCAGGGCCGGATCCGGCTCGTTGACGAAGGCGGAGAGCATGTCGTCGGTCGGGTGGCCACGGCGCTGCTCGGCGAGGTCCACCAGGTACCGGCCCATCTCGATCCGCGCCTGGTTGCCCGCCTGGTCCCGCTCGGTGGAGTCCTCATCTGGCCTCACATCGGCGGATGCGACCACCGCGTCGGACCAAGCCCGAAACAGCGGCTCGTCCTCGCGCGGCACGCCGAGCAGGCGGCTGATCACGGTGACGGGCAGCGGGTAGGCGAAATCGTCGACGATGTCGATCTGCCGGCCCGCCTGGAAGGCCTCCATCAGTTCCTTGGTGAGCTGGGCGATCTCGCCGCGCATGGCATCGACCCGGCCCGGGCTGTGCGGCGGGCCGAACGGGCGCATGGTCAGGGTGCGCAGCCTGTGGTGCTCGGGGTCGTCGAGCCGCAGGAACGGCGGATTCGCCGCCTTCGCGGATGGAGACGGGGCGGTGCGGCAGCGCGGATCGGCACTCATCCGAGGGTCGTGGAGCAGAGCGGCGATCTCGTGGTAGGTGCCGATCAGATAGCTGCCGTCTGCCTGCCGCACCACGGGACCGGCCTCGCGGAGTTCCGCGTACAGCGGGTAGGGGTTGGGGCGGTTCACGTAGTCAGTGATCCGTGCCAGCAAGGTATCGGAGTCCATGGTGGCTCCTCGTGGTTGGGCGGGACGTGGGTCAGCCGGTGGGCTGCACCACCGTCAGTCGGCGATCGGGCAGGTGACCGGTGAGCGCCACGATGGGGCCATGGGACAGCCCCTTCGGATCCGGCACGTCGGACGGAATCGGGATGTCGGCCGCGATCGCACGGTCCGCCGCGCCGGGCGGGGGCGGGAACGGAGCAGCCGTCTCGATCAGGTGCCGGTAGTAGTCGAGCGACTTGGCCATGTCGACGGTGACCGCGGCGGTGACCCGCCCCTGGTAGCCGTAGACCATCGCCAGACGGCGCGCCTCCAGAGAACCTTGGGCGATGACCACTTGGTCGGAGAAGGTCGGCACGCCCACCGACTTGATGTTGAGCCCGAACTGGCTCGACCAGAACGTCGGGAGGGCGAGGTGCGGGCGCCGCAGGGGCCCCGGATTGACCATGTTGTGGGCCGCCACCTCGGCCTGCGCGACCGCGTTGCCCCAGTGCTCCAGGGAGAGCATCTGATACCCGAACAGCGGGTGCGGGAACCGGGAGACGTCACCGGCCACGAAGACGTCGTCGGTGACGATCCCGTACATGTTGAAGGCCCGGCACCCGGCGTCGCAGGCGATCCCGCGCGGGCCCGCTGCCAGCCCGGACTCCGCCAGCCACTCGACGTTGCGGACCGCCCCCAACGCCACGACGCACACGTCCGCGTCAACACGGCTGCCGTCGGACAGGTCCGCACCGGTGAACCGGCCGTTCCCGTCCCCGCGCAGGGCGGTGACTGTCACCCCGCAGCGCAGATCCACGCCGTGGTTGCGCTGCATGACGGCCGCAAGCTTCGATAGCGTCCCGCCGAGTGCGCCCACCAGGGGTGCGGGGCCGCGTTCGGCGACCGTGACGTCCAATCCTCGTTCCCGGCAGGCCGAGGCGATCTCCGAGCCGGTGAAGCCGCCGCCGATCACCAGCACCCGCCCCGGCCCGGCGGCCAGCCGCTCGGCCAGCCCCCCGGCCTCGTCGCGGGTGCGCAGGGTGAACACCCCGTCCAGGGAGCCCTCCTCCGGGTTGGGCCAGGGCCGCGCCCGGGTTCCGGTGGCGATCAGCAGCCGGTCGAACGGCAGCGACTCGCCGTCGGCCAGCATCACCCGTTTCCCGAGAGGGTCCAGGCCGGTGGCGCGTACTCCCAGCCGCCAGTCGGCGTCCGGATCCCGGCGCATCGGCAGCCCCGTGGTGTCCGCCGGCACCTTGCCGAGCAGCACCTGCTTGGAAAGCGGTGGCCGGTCGTAGGGCGGATAGGGCTCATCCCCCACCACGGTCAGTGAGCCGGTGAAGCCCTCCTTGCGCAGCGTCTCCGCGGCCCTCAACCCGGCCAGCGACGCGCCGACGATGACGATGCGGCCCTCCCGCAGATCACCGGGCACCGGCGCTCACCTCCTCGCCGACGAGGATGGCCTGGACCGGGCACGCCGCCGCAGCCTGGCGCACGCGCTCGGCCTGGTCGTCTGGGACGGCCGGGGCGTACAGCAACCCCTCTTCACCGTGCAGCTCGAACACCTCCGGCGCGAGGAAGACACACTGCGCATAGCCCTGGCAGCGCGTGAGGTCCACAACGATCTGCATGGCTAGCCACTCCCTGAGTCCGTACCGGCGTCCCCTTCTCTTTCTACGCCGGTGTCGCACCAGGCGCTCGTTACGCCCGTCCTGCACCGGGCGCCCGCCCGCTACCCGTTTATCCGGGTCGGCGGCCGTTGCCGGACCGGCAGGTGCTATGCGGGATCTTGTACGTGCTCCACACCGGCATTCAATGGGAGTACCTGCCTAGGGATCTCGGCTTCGGGTCGGGCATGACGTGCTGGCGCCGGCTGCGGGACTGGGACAAGGGTCGTGCGACTCCCGGCTGTCGGTGTCACCAGCTGCCGTGGCCGCCGTCCCCGTGTCCGCCGCCGTGGTGGCCGGTGCCGGGTGTGCCGCCCTCGGACCAACTGCCCGGGTCCAGGTCGTGGCCGAGGCTATGGCCGCCGGTGGTGAAGTCGGCGTAGAGGTCGCTGAGCTCGTTGACGAGTTGGCGGGTGAGGACGTCGGCGCCGGTGGTCAGTGCCGCAGCGAGTTCCTCGTCGGCTGCGGGGGCCGCTCTGGAGGTTGCGGGGGCGAGGCGGTCGGTTGCGGCGAGGGCAGCCAAACGGCGGCGGTCGGTGATGCCCCGCAGGGCTGGGTAGGCGGCAGGGGCGAGGCCCGCAGCCTGGACGAGGGCGGCGAGGGTGAGGTCGCGGTCGGCGGTGGAGATTGCGGAGCCGGAGCGGACCACGCTGTTGAGACGGGCCAGCAGCGCCTGGCGGCGCGGTAGGTCGACGGAGAGAATGTCGTGGCGGGTACGGCCGCTGGGGTCGCGCCACCGGCGGACCCGGACCGCCTTCTGAATCGTTCCGGGTTCGGTAGAGACTCTAAGTTGTGGCTGTGACCAGCGGTTTTGGCTGGTTCTGGAGGTAGTAGGTGGCTTCGTACTCGGCG
>NZ_JBSFYR010000164.1:0-8256 GCF_053599875.1 Streptomyces sp. NPDC005151
GGAGCATCAGCTCCTCAACCTCGCGGTAAGACAGAGGGAAGCGGAAGTACAGCCACACGCAGTGGGAGATCACCTCGACCGGGTACCGGTGACCCCTGTACGACGGCGGCACAGACGACACCAGCGATCCCCTTCCCAGCATGATCAACACGAAGATCATCCCACCCGGTCAGCCAACGTGACAGTGCCGATCGAAGTCCTGGCCCGCGCGGCCACTCCCGGCTCACCTCCGCTCGCGCGGAGAAGACCCACCGAGGGACGGGCCGACCGTGCGGGCCCACGGCTCACCTCCGCTCGCGCGGAGAAGACACCCTCGCCCAGGCCGGGATCACCATGCAGTTCGGCTCACCTCCGCTCGCGCGGAGAAGACATCCTCGGCCTCGTCGCCGTGGCCGTTCAGTTCGGCTCACCTCCGCTCGCGCGGAGAAGACTCGGGGATCGGGCGGGCCATGGTGCCGTCGTCCGGCTCACCTCCGCTCGCGCGGAGAAGACATGATGTTGCCGGCGTTCTCGGCGTCGCTTGAATTCTGACCCTCTGACGGCGTATCAAAAGTGACCCACTTGGTGATCTTCGCCTGACTCTGATCTTGATGGAAGGTCAGGAGGGAAAGGGTGATCCTCGTGGAGGACTGGGCAGAGATTCGCAGGCTGCACCGGGCTGAGCAGATGCCGATCCGAGCAATCGCGCGGCATCTGGGTCTCGAAGAACACGGTCAAGCGAGCCCTGGCCACGGACCGGCCGCCAAAGTACGAGCGCCCGTCTCAGGGGTCGGTCGTGGACGCGGTCGAGGTCCAGATCCGTGAGCTTTTGCGGGAGACTCCGACGATGCCGGCCACCGTAATTGCCGAGCGGATCGGCTGGGAACGCGGGATGACGGTTCTCAAGGACCGGGTGCGGGACCTGCGGCCTGCCTATGTGCCAGTCGATCCGGTCTCGCGCACGACGTATCGGCCTGGCGAGCTGGCCCAGTGCGACCTGTGGTTTCCCGATGCGGACATCCCGCTCGGTTACGGCCAGAGCGGACGGCCGCCGGTGCTGGTGATGGTGTCCGGGTATTCGCGGGTGATCGCCGCGCGGATGCTGCCCTCGCGCACGACCGGTGATCTGATCGACGGGCACTGGCGGCTGCTGTCCGCCTGGGGTGCGGTGCCCAGGATGCTCGTCTGGGACAACGAGTCCGGAGTCGGCCGCGGGAAGCTCACTGCCGAGTTCGCCGCGTTCGCGGGCCTGCTCGCCACGAAGATCGATCTGTGCCGGCCCCGTGATCCAGAAGCGAAAGGGCTGGTCGAGCGGGCCAACGGCTACCTGGAGACGAGTTTCCTTCCCGGCCGCACCTTCAGTGGCCCCGGCGACTTCAACACCCAGCTGACCACGTGGCTGACCATCGCCAACCGGCGTGTCCACCGCACTTTGCAGACCCGCCCCGTCGAGCGGTGGGAGGCCGACCGGGCTGGAATGCTCGCCCTGCCACCTGTCGACCCGCCCGCCTGGTGGCGACTGCAGACGAGGATCGGCCGCGACCACTACGTCCGTGTCGACACCTGCGACTACTCCGTGCACCCCGCCGCGATCGGACGCACCGTCACCGTGCTGTGTGACAACGACGAGATCACCGTCCTTGCACCCGGTGGCGAGATCGTCGCCCAGCACCCGCGCTGCTGGGCCCGCCACCAGACCATCACCGACCCCGACCATGCCGCCGCGGGCAAGGAGATGCGCGGTGAGGTGCACCACCAGCAGGCCGCCCGCACCAAGGCCGCCCGAACGGCCCAGGCCGATCCGAGCCCGCTCATCGAGGTCGAGCAACGGGAACTGGGCACCTATGACCGGCTGTTCACGGTCATCGAAGGCGGCAAGAACAGGGAGGCCGGCTGATGCCCCGCACCACCGCCGTCATCGACGACGCCACCAAGACATCCACCGCCACCACGTCGGCTGCCGGTCGCAGGACCGGCTCCCAGACCGCTGCGGACCTCGCGTTCCTCGCGCGGGCGATGAAGGCTCCGGCCCTGCTGGATGCCGCTGATCGTCTCGCCGAGCGGGCCCGCAAGGAGTCCTGGACCCACGCCGAATACCTGGTCGCCTGCCTCCAGCGCGAAGTGTCCGCCCGTGAGTCACACGGCGGCGAAGCACGGGTGCGGTCTGCCCGCTTCCCCGCGATCAAGACCATCGAGGAGCTGGACGTCACCCACCTGCGCGGGATGACGCGCCAACAGCTCGCACATCTGGGAACATTGGACTTCATCGCTGGGAAAGAGAACGCCGTTTTCCTGGGCCCGCCCGTTATCAACGGGGCTTGAGTCCCTGGCTTCTATGTCTTCGACGAGCGTCACTGTGAGCGTTCTGTGTCGTTGATGCATTGCTATCAACGGGAGTTCTTCAACGAGACGGAACGGCATCAGTGGCGCACAGCTTGGCAGTCCGGCCCTCGAACGGGCGGCGGACATGGACCGTGATCGACGAGAAGTACCGGACGGTCGACCCGGTCGAGGAGTGGCTGGAGGCCCACCGGTTCTTGTGGTCACCGAACACCGTCCGTGGCTATGCGACCTCGCTGGCTCAGTGGTGGACATTCCTTGAACAGCGCGACGAGACCGCAAAGTGGCGGGACCTCGGAGTTCCGGCCGTGGCCGGGTTCTTGTCCTGGCTGCGCAACGGCCGCACGGTCGAGCACGCCCTGGTCGAGCCCGAAGAGGTGCCCGCGCCGGAGACGTTGGAGGCGAGGCTGGCCGCGCTGATCTCGTTCTACCGCTGGCAGGAGGCGGTCTTCTCGGTGCCGGTGGCGGGCCGGATCATGCGCGGGGCACCGCGGCGGGCGCCGGCCCGTGGTCTGCTCGCGCACCTGGATGCCCGCACCGGGCCGGGGCCCTCCTCGCTGGTCAGGGTCCGCCGTCATCGTCATCGGGGGCGGCCGCCCCTGCTGCTGCCGGGGGAGATTCAGGCGATCCTGGACGGCTGTGCGATGCCGGATGCCTCGGTCGGCGAATGGACGGGCAACCTGCGTGACCGGTTGCTGTTCGCGCTGCTGGCGGAGAGCGGGATGCGCCTGGGCGAGGCCCTGGGGCTGCGGATCGGCGACTTCGTCATGGGCCGCGGCTCCACTCCCTATATCGAGATCGTCCCCCGTGAGGACAATCCGAACGGGGCCAGGGTGAAGATGATGCGCCCCCGCCGGGTCTATGTCGGCTGTGACCTGGAGAGGCTGTTCGCCGACTACCTCACCCATCTCGCCTGCCGGGCTGCCGAGTTGGGCATCGAGATTCGTACCGACTCGCCACTGCTGGTGAATCTGACCCGGCCGCCGCTGCTGGCCGCCCTGCGGGAGGGGACGGTGCGGGACAAGACCGCCGCCTTGCGCAAGAAGGGTGCCGGTCCCGCTGCCTGGACGCCCCACTGGTTCCGGCACTCTCACGCGACCGCGTTGTTGCTGGCCGGGACGCCGGAGTGGGTGGTCTCGCGCAGACTGGGGCACGCACACGTGCAGACCACGCTGGACCTCTATGGCTGGGTCCGTGAGGACGAGGCCCTGCGGGCCGCCGCGAACTGGAAGTCGTACGTCTCCTCCTGGCAGGTGACCGATGGCCGGTGAACAACGCCACCTGCACGCTGCCGGCGGCGAGGATCGGTTCTGGCGCCTGTGGGCCGACCTGCCCGAGCCCTGGACACGCGTGGTCATCGGCGACGACGTCGACGACTGGGACAGGATCACCGAGAACGGTGACCGCCGGATCGACCTGCGGGGACTGCCCGACCCGCTCCGGTTCGAACTGGCCTGGATGTCGCACTGGCAGGCGATGGACGGGACTCGCTCCGCGGTGCTGGGCACCAACCAGTTCGCGAACATCCTGCGCCGGGCGATCCGTGATGACCACCCCTTCCCGACTTCGATCCGCACCATGGACTGGGAGACGGCCGGCGCCCTGCAGCGGTGGTTCTACGCCACCCGCTGGGGCCGGCTGCCGCCGCACGGCAGCATCGCCCGGCTCCGGGTGATCTTCCGTTTCAGCCGTCTCGCTCTCCTCGCCCGTTGCTCGGACGGGCCGTGGTGGTCGCTGGACGAATGGCATCCGCGATGCGACCCGCGCATCCCGCTCGCGGAACACGAACCCCAGGCCCACTACGGCTGTTCACCCTCCAAGATCGCCCACCCCTGGTTGCGGGAGGCGGTGAAGTGGTGGCTTGGCACCCAGCTCGAGGCGGGCGTCCTGCGCTGGTCCACGGTCAGCCAGGAGAGGATCCGCTGCCTGGTCCGCTTCGACCGCTGGCTCGAAACTTTCACCGATCCGCTGGACGTCCTGGGCGATCCCGCCCACGCGGTCCAGGTGGCTGCCGCCTTCCGCCGCTGGGACGCCGACCCCGTCAACCGGCTGCTTCGGCAAAGCGAGCAACGATTCGCCCACAAGCCGGTCTCCGCCCGCCAGATCAACGATGATCTGCGGGCCATCGCCGAGCTGTTCGCGTTCGTCGCGGCCAATCCGGCCGAGGCCCGCCAGGTCCTCGGAGTGCACCCCTGGTCCCGGGTCACCGACGCGCACGCGGCCGGCTGGATCCGCCAGGTCTCCCGCATTCCCCACCAGCGCGACCTCAACGACGAGCATTACGTCGACGACCACGCACTCGCACAGATCCCCGCCGCTCTGCCCCTGCTCGGGCTGGGCCGCGGTGAACAGATGGGAGTCACTTGTGGTGACGGGCATCAAGTTACCGCCCGTGGCATGGACGATCCGCAGGCCATGCGCATGATCCTGCTGCAGATCCTCACCGGACGGCGAGCCAGCGAGATCCGCACCTGCCGCTTCGAGTGTCTCTCTCCGGTCCCCGACCGGCCGGTCGACGCCGCCGAAGGCGAGGAGGTCGCCCGCTTCCACTACGCACAGAGCAAGATCGATATCGCGCCGGACAACATCCTCGTCGACCTCGAGGTAGTCGCGGTCATCGAGGAACAACGGCAGTGGATCCGGGACCAGTTCCCCGGCATCGCCCCACGTCACCTGTTCATGCAGCGGACCGGCAACCGTCAGGGCGACAAGCCCTACCCGTCGGGGACCTACAGCTGGATGCTCCGCGAGTTCAGCAAGACCGTGAAGATCACCGACAGCAAGGGCAAACCGGTCGGCCTGAGCCACACCCACCGCTTCCGGCACACAAAACTGACCCGGCTCGCCGAACTCGGCTTGCCCGTCCATGTGTTGATGCGTTATGCCGGGCATGCCAGCCCGTCGATGTCGATGCACTACGTCGCCGCCCGCCAGGAACACGCCGAGCAAGCATTCCTGGCCACCGCCAAGCTGCGGGCCGACGGCACCCACGTCACCTTCTCCCGCGACGACCACGACACCCTGCACCTGTTCAACCGCGCCGACCGGTTCCTGCCGCACGGCTGGTGCATGCTGCCGCCCTTGCAGACCTGCGACAAGGGAAACGCCTGCCTGACTTGCTCGGTCTTCGTCACCGACCCTTCCCATCAACCAGCCCTTGCACGGCAGTTGACCGAGACGGCGGCGTTGATCGACCGCACCACCACCAATTTCCAGGAACGTCACGGCCGCCCGATGCCCGAGGACAACGTCTGGCTGCTGCAGCGACGAGCCGAGCACGCGGCCCTCACGAAGCTGCTGGCCACCATCGCCAGCGAGCCCGGCCGAGCGGTCCAGGGCGCCGGCTGCGGCGCTGCCTCCACCGGCCCCGTTCCCCTCCGCCTCGATCTCGACCACCACCGAAGGACGCGGCCATGACCGACGCCCACACCAAGCGCACCCGGACCCTCTTGGCCGCCGCGAAGGCGAAGTCCCAGGCCAAGACGGAAGCGACGGAGAAGGCCATCCGCACCCTGGTCAAGCGGGGCGAGCCGATTACCTTTCAGGCCGTTCAGCGCGAGGCCGGAGTCTCCCACGCCTTCCTCTATAGCCACCCCGACCTGCGTAGTCGTATCGAACGCCTGCGGGCCCAGGCTCGTCCGATCCCCGCACCGGCAACGGCGGCCGACGATCAAAGCACCCTCGTCCTCGCGCTGACCAGCCAGATCGCCCGTCTGAAGAAGCAGCACCGCAAAGAAATTCAGGCTCTGCGGGACGCACTCGAACAGGCCCACGGCGAAAACCTCGACCTCCGACGCGAACTCACCCGCCGCGGCTCGCCCGGACAGGTCCAGCCCAGCTGACCGGCAGGCAGAGTGGCCTACGAACCCGAACGCAGACCCAAGGCGCTGTGCTGCACAACCCCGGCGGGAACTTCCGCGTTCCCCGACCTCTTGCGGGTCAACTCCACCAACTTCTCCCTGAGTTCTTTCGCTGACTCTCCGAGGACGATCGCGCTGAGCACCAGCTCAAGCATCAGACAGTCGTACTCATCGTCGTCATTGCGATAGCGCTCCGGATCGCGCTCTACCACGGCCTTGGCAATCTGCCAGCCACCGCCATCGGCCGGGGCGAAGGTCGCCTCGAAGACCGCGTTGCCGGTCCAGCTTCGGTGCAGGAAGACGACATCGCCCTCAGTGAAGACATCCCACTTCTCGTCCATGTCTCGGGATGAGTAACCGAGCTGGATACGCCCCCAGTCGTCATCCGACCAGATCCGGCCCGGCAGGATTGGCATCGCACCAGCGGTGGAGATCTGCTGGATGCGGTCGGAGAACGAAGACCGGGTCACGCGTTCATCAGCTGGCATGCTCCGATCCTACGAAGATCGTCACCCGCAGCGACAACCGCATCGTTCCTGCGATATCTACACCGTTGCGACCTGGGCAAACACACGCGCCAAAGCACTCTTCCGTTGATAACCGGCGGCACCGGGAAGACACACCTGGCGATCGGGCTCGCGGTCCGCGCCTGCCAGGCTGGACACCGCGTCGCGTTCGCCACCGCGGCCGAATGGGTCGACCGTCTGGCCGCCGCCCACCACACCGGCCGCCTCCAGGCCGAGCTCACCAAGCTCAGCCGCTACCCGCTGATCGTGGTCGACGAGGTCGGCTACATCCCCTTCGAGGCCGAGGCAGCGAACCTGTTCTTCCAGCTGATCTCGAACAGATACGAACGCGCGTCCGTGATCGTCACCAGCAACAAACCCTTCGGGCGCTGGGGAGAAGTCTTCGGAGACGAGACCGTTGCGGCCGCCATGATCGACCGCCTCGTTCACCACGCCGAGGTCCACTCCCTCAAGGGCGACTCATTCCGCATGCGAGGACGTGAACTCGGTCGCGTCCCCACCGCCACCACCGACAACAACTGAACCAACCAAATCGAAGACACCTGGGTCAGTTTTCAACCGGCCAAAGTGGGTCCAAGTTCAGCCGCCGCCGACAGGCGTGCGGGGTGGAATGCCGCGGCTCACCTCCGCTCGCGCGGAGAAGACGAGACCGCCTTGGGCACCAGGCCCGATTCGGACGGCTCACCTCCGCTCGCGCGGAGAAGACGGCGACCTAACGCGGACCGTTATCACTGGTGACGGCTCACCTCCGCTCGCGCGGAGAAGACATACGCTGCGCGGTCTCGGAAAGCCCGACGAACGGCTCACCTCCGCTCGCGCGGAGAAGACGCGTTCTTGTCCCACGTGATGTGGGCAACCGCCGGCTCACCTCCGCTCGCGCGGAGAAGACGCCGGGATTCATGCCTCCGCCTTCCCTGGATCCGGCTCACCTCCGCTCGCGCGGAGAAGACTCGTCGATGGCCTGGCCAAATCGGTCACCGATCGGCTCACCTCCGCTCGCGCGGAGAAGACTCGTCGCGCGAGTCGTAGCGCTCGTCCAGGAGCGGCTCACCTCCGCTCGCGCGGAGAAGACCGGGACGCGAGCGCATCCCGCTGGTTCGCAAGCGGCTCACCTCCGCTCGCGCGGAGAAGACCGGAGTCACTCCGCGTGCAGACCCGAGACATGCGGCTCACCTCCGCTCGCGCGGAGAAGACGCGCCGACGGCGACCCGACCCAGTAGCTACACCGGCTCACCTCCGCTCGCGCGGAGAAGACGATCAGAAAGGCTCGGAGCGCCAACTCCGGGCCGGCTCACCTCCGCTCGCGCGGAGAAGACGCTGCGAACTGCATGGGGACCAAGGGGAGAGACGGCTCACCTCCGCTCGCGCGGAGAAGACTTGTGGGCGGGGGGATTTATATACTCCCCCGCCGGCTCACCTCCGCTCGCGCGGAGAAGACGCCAATACCGGAACGTATGAGCCTGGATCCACCGGCTTGATGTCTGTGGACAGTTTCTCGGGGAACGAAGAAGTGCCTTGTGACCTGCGATGATGGGGTTTCTCTAGGACCA
>NZ_JBSFYR010000165.1:0-8180 GCF_053599875.1 Streptomyces sp. NPDC005151
TCGAGGGCAACCGACTGAAAGCCATACCCGGTGTCTCTGGGCCTCTGGACCTTACGACGGCCCATCCAACCCACCAACAACGTAGGACCGACTGAAGGGCAGTCAGGCGAGAAACAGACTCCGGAAACGACGAAGTCCCGCCCGATCTTTCGATCGGACGGGACTTCGTCGTGCGGTGGACCTGTGGGGATTTGAACCCCAGACCCCCTCGATGCGAACTATCGGCACGACGGTCGCTGAGGTCTGTCGGCCTGGCCAAACGGGCTGTAGGGATCAGCCAGGGTTGTTGGTGGTCGGTGTGGTTGCTGTACTTCTCTGCTGTACTGCTGGCCCTGGGGACGGACCGATGCGGGGCGGTGGAACGGTGAGCGTAGGCAGTCGCGGAGTGCTGGCAGTCGTGGGTACAGCAGCCGATGGAATCGAGACGCTGCGCACAGGACTCGTCGAGCCAGCCATCGCCCTCGGCTGGCAGGTAGCCCGGATCGGTCGGCCCCTGGCTTGCCGAATGGGCGAAGCAGACCGGGTACCTCAGCGACCGACGCCTCGCCGAGGCGGCGGCGGAATGGGAGTACGAGCTCCTGGGAGACAGCCTGCCGTGGAGCGTCGGCTGGTACGAGCACGACGAGGAGGAGATGCGCGCCGAACTGGTCGCCTGGCTCCTCGGCCACGCTGCGGTGCGGCTCCACGAGTCGGGCGCATCGGCAGATCTGCAGCACCGGATACGGCTGCTCGGACTCACCGGCAAGGACCGCTGGACGGATCCGCACTGGCCCGGCCACCGCTACTGACGACCAGCGGGCGCGACAGCTCGAGCGCTGGTACGAGCGCGCTTGCGCGGCCGGCTCGGGTTGCTGCTCGTGATCGCCCGTCATGGCTGCACTGTTACCGGCCCCGCATGACCACCCTGCTGCCGACCAGTCGGTCGTGCAGGCTCTGCCTCTTCTCGCTGAGGTTGGTCGCCGTCGCGTTGGCGACCACGAACACCGGGACCGCGGCCATCACGAGGTTGCTCAGGTGGCGTACCAGTGCGGCGCCGTAGGAGAGCCGCCCGCCGTCGGCGTCCCGTACGACCTCCATGTGAAGGAGCCGCTTGCCCACCGTGCCGCCCCACCGCGACACGCTCAGTGGCGAGTACAGCAGCAGGAAGGCGAGCGACCACACTGCGGCCGAGGGCAACCAGGCGCCGTCCGCCGAGGCCGCCACGAGGATCCGGTCGAGGGCGATCAGCGGGCCGAGAGTGACAGCGACGGCGATCACCAGATCGATGAACACGGCCATGCCGCGCCGCATGACGTCCCCCGGGGAGCCGGGCAGCGATCGGGATGAGACAACCATCCAGGGCAGCGAAGAGGAGCCGAGGTCGGAACCGAGTTCGTCGCCCGATGACATGCGTCCGATCATTCCTCATTCACACTTTCGATCTTGTAGCCTCTTTGGGCCCCGGACAGGGCGAACAGGCGCGGAGTGTATATCAGCCCCCATCGCCACTGCTCTCCCTGGTTCCCTGGATGATCGGGCACACGGAGGGCACTGCCGACGGGTCTACCGCTTCAGCGATCGGTAGCGCTTCATCAATGCGGTGAGCTTGTCAGGGCTGGCTCCGCCGTTCAGTTCCGTGAGGAGGTCGTCAGGGCAGAGTTCGTAGAGGTCGCCCCACCAGCGTCGTGCCTTGTTGTCCCAGATCCGGTAACCGCCGGGTACCCCTCGCGCGACGTACCGCCTCTTACTCATGCCTTCCCCAGACGTTGAGTCCCTCGCACGAGCACGGTAACGCGCGGTCGGTGGAGCGGCAGAGCACTGGGGTTCTCCCCGTAAGCCTCAACCCACCGAGGATCTACTTCCGCCAGCGAGCCGTACGCGAAGCAGTCGCAGCACGGACCTACCAGTCGCGCCACGTCCCAGTGAGGTCGTCCATGCCATTCCGAGCGGCAAGGCCCGAGACATCGATGCCTTGATCGGTGAGGACCTGGTCTATGTACTCGCACAGCTCCTCGCGCTCGATGGTGCAGTACGAGCCGTGCTCGTAGTCGATTGCGTTGAGCTTCAGTACGACGCGCTCGACGGCCGTGAGAATCTGCTCGTCAGACGCGTTGCTGAGCGAGCGCGCCTGGTCCTCGAACGACGCCAGAGAAGCATCGGTCGCATCCAGCATCGCCGCACTGTAGAGGTCTGCAGCGCCGGTGTTCCGCGACACCTCGTTCTGCCATATCTTGGATGGTCTGATTGCCATGTACGGACGCTACAACTGCCCTCCGACATGGCTGCCGAGGTGCATGCTTTCCAACTGTGCGCATGGCCATTCACGGGCGTTCACGGGCGTTCGCGCGGCAACTCAGAGAGGGTGCGTGTACGGCGGTGAACCACGGTGTCCGTCAGTGCACTGGACAAAGACCGGGAGAACGAGCGGCGCTGGCGAAGCCTCTTTCTGTGGGCACGGCACCCAGATTCACCTCGTAGCACAGTCCCGACGCCACCCCGTCCGCTAGCGCCCTTGCCGCTGGGGGGACTGCTGGTCCCCCGCTCTGCGCCTGTCGCTAGAGTGCGATGCTTGTTCGATTCGCGGGCCGGTGTGGAGGGGGAGGCGTTGTGAGTGCACAACTGAGAGACACCGCCGGGGAGTTGGCGGAGATATTGTGGCGGGAACACGCTGTGTACCGGGAGCGGTCCGGCGGTGTGGTCATCCGGGGTGAGCATGTACGGCGGTGGATCAGCCTCGCTCCGGCGGGCGGCCGGGACGAGGTCCTCGTACGCGCGGGGCGCATCCTGGACGGCGGCACCACCGCTCCGGCGCGTTCGGAGGCCGTGGTGCCCCTCTCCGCCGGTACAGGAGTGCTCGCCGCGACCTGCCGTCGCCTGCTCGCCGAGGCGGCGGCTGATGTGGCGCCGGTCGCGCCGGGACGGGCGTCGCCCGGGCGGTCCAAGCGGTCCAATCAGTCCGGGAAGGCCGCGCGGCCGATAGGCAGTGGGAAACACACCAGTTTCGGTTCATGGGTGATCCTCGCCTGCGTCGCCGGTGTGATCGCCCTGTACGTCTACAGCACCGCGATGCACGGCTGACTAGGGCCTGTTGGGAAAGTGCTGGTCACGGCCGACAAGAACTTCTGAATCCGCTGTGCTGGTTGTCAGTGCATTCTCGTAGGCACTCGGTGATCTGATTGAAGGGATTGCCATGGAAGACCCAACAGGCATCACAGCACTGGCCAAGATCCTTTCTCCAGATCTTGGCGCTGACGAGGAGATCGACTGGTCGGCCGCGGAAGCACGGTGGGGGACACGGCTCCCGCGGGACTACATGGCCTTCATGTCCGTGTACGGTGCCGGCTCGTTCGCGGAAGTCTGCATCCTCATGCCCCTGCCGAAGGAGTACATCCAGTGGGATCCCGGGACGTTCGAGGAGGAGACGGAGAACGCCCGCTACACCTGGGAGATGCTGGACGGCCAGGAAGGCCTGGACATCAACCCGGACCATATCCTCGCCTGGGGCATCACCTCTGGCCCAGACATCCTCTGCTGGCTGACTACCGATCCCGACCCTGACCGGTGGCGTGTCCTGGTTTGCGGCCGCCACACCCGAGACGACTTCACCCTGTTCCCCTGCGGCATGGTCGAATTCCTCCGCAAGCTGCTCGTTGACGAGTTCGACCCCTACCCACTCAGCATCGATCTCCGTGACGCCTCACCGCGCTACGTGCACTGGCTCGAGCAACAACGCCGCTGGAAGGCGGGCTTGGATCGATACTCCGGTGAGCCACAGCCAGCCAGCCAGTAGGGGTTGTCGTGGCCCCCGCTGGTCACAGCCATTCGTTGATGGCTGCGACCACCACGGTCGCGTGATAACGGACGGCGAGCTTGTCATACCTCGTGGCGACCGCGCGGTGGCGCTTCAGGCGGTTGATCCCGCACTCGACGGCGTGGCGCTCCTCGCAGTCGTCCTTGTCGAACTTCGGCGGGCGGCCGCCCCGGGAACCGAGCTCCTTGCGATTGCGGGCACTCAAGCCCGCTTCAGGCTCCCGAAGACGCCCCTGGCCCACACATGGCCCGTAACGAGACCTCAGCTGGACTGAACACCGCTTTAGGAGCGAGGTGGGGCGAGTTGGGTCCTGACCTGTGGCGTGCCGACTTCGACGGGCACAGGCTGCGTGCGCTGTCGATGTCCGCAGTTCCCCGTGACTCCCCGCCCGATCTGGCGCGGTTGTGGCACGACCTGCCCCCTCGATGCAAACTATCGGCAGGGTGGTCTAGGCCCAATACCGGTGACTTTGGTGGTGCTGGCTCGTTGAGTTGGTGTGCCAAGGCCCGGGCAGTTGAAGGTAGTTGAGGGTGATCGGTTTTCGGATCGGATCGCCCTTGGAGTGCTCACGCGTGCGTTTCCGCCGGAGCTGGTGGATGAGGTGGTGGCGGGGTGCGGACGCACTGAGGAACGTCGGCGCCTGCTTCCCGCGAGGGTGGTGGCACATGTCTGATAGATCGATCTCCCCGCTGGTGCAGCGCGTCCTTGCGTCGCGCTCCCCGAACCAGCCGACCCAAGCAAATGCATGGTGTGTGCAAGTTGTCGGGAAATGATCCTTGCCTGGTTGGGAAGGTCCTGGAGAACGTGCTCGTTTCCCCAGCTCAGCCCCACCCGTGAACGGCCCACCGCAGCTCAGAGCCCCTACCGGGGAAACCCGGTAGGGGCTCTTTGGTGTCGTACAGCAGCGAAGTACAGCAACTACGTCTGATCTTGTGCACCGAGGTAATCGAAAACGCCTCCACTCCGGACTCGGCTACAAGACTCCCGCAGAAGTCCACGCCGAGTACGAGGAGTTGCAGGCAGCGGCATAACGAGAACCCTCAACACCGCTGTCCGAGAAGCGCAGGGCCCCTCAGCCGGTCCGCGATGTGCGTCAGCCGGTCAGCCGTCGCATACCGTTCCGGCGGCCCGCCTCGATCCCCGGTTGGGCTGTACCGACGACGTAGTCGGGTTCGTCCGGGCCGAGAGCGACCAGCTCGCGCAGCTCCCATGTGTCCTCGGCGAGCTCGCCGACGAAAGCAGCCTCAGCGAACCGCCTCGGCATCCGGCTCGTCGACCGGAACGGAACTCGGGCCCGGGTCCTCGGTGTCGGTGTCGAACGGCGGCGCCTTTTCGGTCCACTTCATCGATGTGATCGTCGTGTAGCTCTGCAGCTCGCCCTTGCTCACGCCGTCACCGCTCCGGGTGGCGACCGTCTCGGTGCCGAGTGGCATGCCCGTGGACTTGTCGAAGATCAGGCGGAGTTCGGCGGGCTCGTGGGGGCTGGGGAGCGCGACGGCGTAGCCGGTGCGGCCGGTGTGGTCCTTGACATCGCCGAGGGAGCGCACGCCGGGTTCGGCGGCGAGGAGACGGTAGGCGGCGGCGCGCAGGGCCGGGGTGGACGGGAGGGTCGTGGCGAGTCGGACGGCCGTGTCGACGACGATCCGGTCGAGGATTTCCTCGGGGGCGTTGTAGTCCTTGTCGACCAGGGCGAACAGGCGCTTGCGGAGGGCCTGTTCATCGGTGGGGAGCGTGGCCAGGAGGCGGAGGGGGAGGTCGCCCATCGTGACGACGTCCGCGATTCCGCCGGGGGCGTCATGTTGGATCTCGCCCTTGCCGGCGTAGGTGAAGGTCTCCCCCTTCAGGTTCCACGATGTGGGGGAACCGTCCGCCTTCCACGCCGCCTCGTCGGCCTTCGTGGCCGGACGGGCCCCCAGGTCCAGGAGCTGCGACCACTGCTTGTTCTCGGCGGCGGCCGTCCAGTACCGCTGCTCGGTGCGGGCGGCGACGGTGTAGTTCTTGCCCGGGAACTTGTGGAGGGAACCGAGGTGTTCCTCCACGTACCAGTACGTGCCGGAACCGGCCGGTTGCTGCTCGACGTGGGAGGCGGCAGCGAGAAGGATCTGGCTGCCGGAGCCCGACGTCGCGGAGGGGGCGGGTCCTGGCTTCTGCGGCACGGTGTCGGTGATCACCAGAGCCGCCACCGCCGTCGCGGTGGCCAGGGCGAGACCCGGGACGAGAGAGCGGCCCGCCCTCCGCGGCCGGGCGGTGGTGCGAGCCGTGCGCGTCGCGCGCGGACGGGTCGTGAACGTTGCGAGCTCCTCTTCCCGGACCGGTGACGGCGTGGGACCGTCGGGGTCGAGGTGGGCGGGGCGGGCGGCTGTCAGGCGGTGCAGGATGTCGTTCTTCACCGGGCTTCCTTTCCTACGGCGATCTGGACTCGCGTGGACACGCGCCGCGCGGCTGCGGCCTCCTCCGTGGGTGGGGAGGCCGACGCGGCCTGGGTGAGACGTTTGCGCGCCCGGTGCAGACGGACTCGCAGGGTGATGGGCGAGCAGCCGACCACCGCGGCCGCCTGTGCCGGGGTCAGGCCCTGCCACCCGGAAAGGATCAGCAGTTCCCGATCGTCCTCCGGCAGCGTGGCCAGCGCGTTGAGCAGCGCGTTGCGCTCGGATACCTCCTCGGCAATGTCCGCCTCGGCGGGTTCCGTCCAGGAGCGCAGCTCGGCGGCGAACGACGCGCGCCTGGCCTCCGCCCGGATGCTGTCCCGCAGGATGTTGCGGGCGACCCCGAGCAGCCATGGCAGCGGTGGCTCGGGGACGTCGTCCAGCTTGCGCCAGGCCACGGTGAACGCTTCGTTCACCACCTCATCGGCGACCTGTCGTCCCGCACGGCTGACCACGTAGGCCCACACGCGTTGCCGACAGCCGTCGTAGATGGCGGTGAAACGATCCGCATCGTAATCGGGCACTGCCCACCTCCTGTCCCTCCTGGTGTGCTCTGTCGTTGGGTAGTGGGCCGAACGGGGCGATCGTTACAGCGGCATGTCAGGAAACACGCCCGAGAGGCGAGACGTACGTCACATCAGGCGGACCATGGGCGAGACCGTCTTCTTCGGGACCCTGAAGCAGTGGCAGCAGAAGTGCCGCTACGGCAACGCCTCCTGGCCGAAGTTCGAGGCACTCGCGACGTAGGTCGCCGGGGAGGATCTCACCGGCTTCTTCGACGCCTGGGCGCATGGCACCACCGCCCCGGAGCAGAAGTATCTGTACCCCGGAAGCCTCGGCGGCGCCCGGCTGCCTGCCGAACCCCGCGCTGTCCTGAGCGCCTGACGAACTCCGTGCCTGCGGGCCCCTCCCGAGGGGCCTGACGGAGAAGGCGTCGCGCGCGATGTCCTTGTCCCCTGCAGGCTGGCGCTGCGCGGATCGGTCAGCAGCGCCAGGCGCAGCCATGGCCGGCTTCCAGCCCGGCCCAGCACACCGACAGGCAACTTCAGCAGAACCTTTCCGGCCCGCGTCGCTCCAGCTCACGACCTTCACCGGACGCAACAGGTGTCGGCGTAGGGCGATCGCCCACTGGCCTTCGGGCGGGAGGCGGCGCTGCCGACGCGGACGTGTGGGGAGCGGCAAGAACTACGGCCTCTGCCCCACCGTCCACGTCGGCCTGGTCCTGTCTGATCTACCGCAAGGCGCCGAGCCCCTGCGCCGGGAAGCCGCCCTCGCGCAGGCACATGGCCCGCACCGCGCTGCCTCCACTCGTGGCTCGACGCCGGCACATCAGCCTGGCGAAGTGCCGACCTCGGACGCGTGCTCGTCAGTGGTGCCCTCGTCCCGGTCGGGTTCGTACGGCAGGCGCATGCCGCGCGACTCGGCGACCCGCAGCGCGTCGCTGAGGCACTCGGCGAGCCTGATCCCGGCGTACCGCACCTCGCTGTACGGGGACATGGTGTCCGCCAGCACCTCGCGGGCGTGGTCGAGGATCTCGGCTCCCATGTCCAGTTGCACGGCCTCCATCTCGTCGGCCAGCCGGGAGAGGTGGCTGCTCTGGTCGTCGGTGACGAGGAAGCACGGCTTGCCCTCGGGCGACGGCCAGGGGAGCAGGCGGGGTCCCGGAAGGCATCGGCGGCCTCACCCTTCCAGTGACCGGAGTCGAGCTTCTTCATCCCGCCGCCGACGAGATCGTCGGCGATCAGCGGCTCGCAGGGAGAGAGCGTCCGCTCGGACCGGCTTTGCCCGGCCATGGAGACACCCCGGCACCACCTCCTAATGCTGTTGTCAAGCCGCTGTGGTGACTGGGAGTTCGCATTGGTAGCACCATCCGTCACGTATCAAAGCCCACAGGACGTTGACCCGTCGACGGGCCAGGGCGAGGACCGCCTGGGTGTGCCGCTTGCCTTCGGCGCGCTTGCGCT
>NZ_JBSFYR010000166.1:0-8171 GCF_053599875.1 Streptomyces sp. NPDC005151
ATCGCCCTCGTCATGCTCACCCTCGCCGGGGAACGTCCCACCCTCCCCGGTCGCCAACCCGCCACAGAGTGACCCACTCATGCAGCAGGAGAGCCGCATTTCGGCAACGCGGGAAGCGTGCGGGCCAGGGCGTGGCCGCCCGATCAGAGGTCACCCGACAGGCTCTCAGTCGCCTGATGCTCCCGGTTTGGCGTGGCGGCGGGCTCTCAGGGCCAGGCTCAGAGCCAGGACCGTCTGGGGGTCGTCCAGGTCCGTGCCCAGCAGCTCTCCGATGCGGGCCAGACGGTTGTAGAGGGTCTGGCGGTTCAGGTGCAGTTCGCGGGCCGTCTCCGCCTTGCGGCCCGCGTGGGCGAGATACGACTCCAGGGTGGGCAGCAGCGGCGGGCGCGAGGTGCGGTCGTGATCGCGCAGCGGGCCGATCGCCCGTTCCACGAACGCCGCCAGGTCCGGATGGTCCCGCAGCCGCCACAGCAGCAGGTCGATGTCCAGGCGCCGGGCGTCGTACCAGGGCCGGTTGCTGAGCCCCTGCGCGGCCGTCGCCGTTTCCGCTGCGTGCCGCAGCCCCGCCCCGGCCGCCGCCCAGCCGCCCGCGACCCCGACCACCACGACCGGCGGCTGCGCGCCCGCCCGCTCCAGCCCGGCCCGTTCGACGCCGGCCCGCAGCGCCGCCGCGACCCGGTCGGCCACCGCCGTACGCTCCGACTCGGACCGCAGGCCGAGCAGCAGCGGAACCCTGCCCTCCACGGGGCGTACGCCGAGCAGCACCGGCACGCCCACCGATGACAGCTCCTCCAGGACCGCGCGCGCCAGCAGCGCCCAGTTGCCCGACGGGGACAGCTCGGGGGCCAGTCGCATCACCACCGGCAGCAGCGGCGCCTCGCCCGGCTTGAAGCCCAGTACGCGGGCCTGCGCGGGTGCGTCCTCCGGAGTGATCCGGCCCTCCGCGAGGTCCGTCAGGAAGTCGCCGCGGCCGCGCGCGGCGAGTTCCTCCTCCTGGCGGGCCTGCATCAGCACCACGGCGAGGATGCCCGCCGCCCGCTCCGCCGCCATCCGGTGCACCGTCACCAGTGGTCCGGACACCGCGAGGAGCACCAGCCTGGCCCGTACCGAACCGGACCCGGGGCCGCCGCCCGGCACATCCACCAGCACCGCACCCGTGGGCGGTGCCTCGCGGGCCGCCCGGTCGCCGCGCATCCCGTCCCACACCTGGAGCGGATCGGCGGAGACCGGACCGGACTCGGTGCCCGCCGCGTACAGCAGCTGCCCGTCCGCCGTCTCCAGGAAGACCGGGTTGGCGGTGAAGTCCGCCAGGATGCCGAGCACCTGCGGGACCCCGCCGCCGCCGAGCAGCGCCTCCGTGCACCGCCGGTGCACGTCCTCGGCCTGCCGCAGCAGCGCGTAATGGCCGTTGACGATCTCGGTGTGGATCTCCTCGGTCACCGTCACGAACGGCACCTCGCGGTGCAGCTGCACGAGCGGCAGACCGGCTGCCCGCGCGGCGTCCACGATCGAGGCGGGCAGTCTGCTGAAGCGCGGCCCGAGCTCCACCACCAGGGCGGCGATCCCGCGGTCGGCGAGCCTGCGCACGAAGGTGCGCTGCTCGGCGGGGCGGGTGCCGAGCCCCAGACCGGTGGTGAGCAGCAGCTCACCGCCCTTGAGGAGGGATGCGATGTTCGGGACCTCGCCCGCGTGCACCCAGCGCACCGTGCGGTTCAGCCGGTCCGCGCCGGCCAGCACCTCGGGGAGTCCGCTGCGCAGCCCCGGCAGCTCCAGGGCACGCTGCACGGTGATTCCGCCTTGGTTCTCCACTGGTTCTGGCCTCGTGCTTCCGTTCGGGTCGGGCGGGCTGTCGTCCTGGTCAGGAAGGTACCGGCCGGATGCTGCGGAGCCGTCGTCGGGGGAGTTCACCGGGCGGCGGCAGGCTCGACATTGTGGTTGAGGTGGAACACGTTGTCAGGGTCGTACGCGGCCTTGACCGCGGCGAGCCGGGCGTAGTTCTCGGCGCCGAGTCCGGCGACGACCCGGCCCGAGCCCTCGTGCCCGATGAAGTTGAGGTAGACGGCGCCGGTGGACCAGGGGCGCACATCGGCGCGCACCTGACGTACCCACTGGCGGCCGCGCTCGTCGTCGGACGGGCTCTCCCAGACGCCGAAGGGGTGCACGGCCCAGCGGGCGGTGCGCCACGGCAGCGGGTACTCGGCGGGGCCGCGGGCCACCGCACCGCCCATCGGGAAGAGGGCGTGCTGCGAAGCGGAGGGGACGGGCATGTCGGCGGCGCGGGAGCAGAACAGGTCCACCGCTTCGTCGGGGAAGGTGTCCAGGTACTCGGCGGACCAGTAGTTCCGCATCCCGGGCGGGGCGTCGAGCATGCACTGCAGGTCCGCGTACGGGATGTCGGTGATCACCTCGGACTCGTGGTCGAGGGCGAGCAGCGGCCCGGCCAGTTCCCGGGCCCGGGCCGACGGCCCGGTACAGGTGAGCAGGACGCCGCAGACGAGTGTGCCGACCAGATGCTCCGGTACGAAGTCCTCGGGCGGCCCGGTGATGCAGAGAAGGGCTCCGCCGGCCTCGTCCGGCGCGGAGGCCATCAGGTCCCGGTACGCACGCAGCACTTCGGGACCGGCCTCGGGGCGGTACAGCAGCAGCGCGAAGGACATCTCCGGCAGTTCGTGCAGGCCGACGGTGAGTGAGGTGGCGACGCCGAAGTTGCCGCCGCCGCCGTGCAGCGCCCAGAACAGTTCAGGGTTCTCGTCGAGGCTCGCGTGGACGGTGCTGCCGTCCGCGGTCACCAGCTCAGCGGCCAGCAGGTTGTCGCAGGCCAGACCGAATCTCCGCTCCAGCCAGCCGGAGCCGCCGCCCAGTGTGAAGCCGCCCACACCGGTGGTGGAGGCCCGGCCACCGGTGGTCGCCAGACCGTACGGCTGGGTGGCCCGGTCCAGATCGCTCATGGTCGCGCCGCCGCCGACGCGCGCCGCCTCGTCGCTCGGGGCGACCGTCACGCTGTTCATGCGGCGGAGGTCGACCACCAGTCCGCCGTCGGTGAGTGACATGCCCGCGACGCTGTGGCCGCCGCCACGGACCGCGATCTCCAGGCCGTGCTCACGGGCGAACCGGACCGACAGCGCCACGTCCGCCTCCGACGCGCACTGGGCGACCACTGCGGGCCGCCGGTCGATCATGCCGTTGAAGATCATGCGCGCCTCGTTGTATCCGGCTTCCCCGGGTGCGAAGGCTTCGCCGGTGAGATCGCGGCGGAGACTGTCCACGGCGAGGTCCGTCGTACCGGTGGTGTCGCCGGTGCCGGTGGTGCTGCGGGGCGTCATGATGCCCCCTTCCGAGGGCGTGACAGGTCACTTCAATCGTAGGGCGGTGCTCCCGGACCGCACCGGCCCGGGAAGACCGGCCCTGACATGCCTCCGGCGGCCGGCGGTCAGCCGACGTAGGCCCCGCTCGCCGTCAGCCGCAGCGCCGTGTCGATCAGCGGCACATGGCTGAACGCCTGCGGGAAGTTCCCCACCTGCCGCTGCAGCCGCGGGTCCCACTCCTCCGCGAGCAGTCCCAGGTCGTTGCGGAGCGAGAGCAGCCGTTCGAAGAGCTGGCGTGCCTCGTCGACCCGTCCGATCATCGCCAGGTCGTCGGCCAGCCAGAACGAGCACGCCAGGAACGCGCCCTCGTCGCCCTCGAGACCGTCGACGCCCGCGTCCTCGCCCTTGGTGGGGTAGCGCAGCACGAAGCCGTCCTCCGTGGACAGCTCGCGCTGGATCGCCTCGATCGTGCCGATGACCCGCTTGTCGTCCGGCGGCAGGAAGCCCATCTGCGGGATCAGCAGCAGTGACGCGTCGAGCTCCCTCGACCCGTAGGACTGGGTGAAGGTGTTGCGTTCCTTGTCGTAGCCGTTTTCGCAGACATCGCGGTGGATGACGTCGCGCAGTTCCCGCCACCGCTCCAGTGGACCTTCGGTGTCCCCGGACTCGATCAGCTTGATGGTGCGGTCGACGGCGACCCAGGCCATGACCTTGGAGTGGACGAAGTGACGGCGCGGCCCGCGCACCTCCCAGATGCCTTCGTCCGGTTCGTCCCAGTGGTTCTCCAGGTACGAGATCAGCTTGAGCTGGAGCCCCATCGCGTAGTCGTTGCGGGTCAGGCCCGTCATGTGGGCGAGGTGCAGCGCCTCGATGACCTCGCCGTACACATCGAGCTGCAGCTGGCCCACCGCGCCGTTGCCGACCCGGACCGGGCCTGAGTTCTCGTAACCGGGCAGCCAGTCCAGCTCGGCCTCGCCCAGCTCGCGCTCGCCCGCGATGCCGTACATGATCTGCAGGTTCTCCGGGTCACCCGCGACGGCCCGCAGCAGCCACTCGCGCCAGGCGCGGGCCTCCTCGCGGTAGCCGGTGCGCAGCAGCGAGGAGAGGGTGATCGCCGCGTCGCGCAGCCAGGTGTAGCGATAGTCCCAGTTCCGCGAGCCGCCGATGTCCTCCGGCAGCGAGGTGGTCGGGGCGGCGACGATGCCGCCGGTCGGCGCGTACGTCAGCGCCTTCAGGGTGATCAGGGAGCGGACCACCGCCTCGCGGTAGGGGCCGTGGTACGTGCACTGTTCGACCCACTCGCGCCAGAAGTCCTCCGTCGCCTCCAGCGACCCCTCGGGGTCCGGCAGTCCGGGCGGCTCGTGGTGCGAGGGCTGCCAGCTGATGGTGAAGGCGATCCGGTCCCCCGGTGCGACGGTGAAGTCGGAGTATGTCGTCAGGTTCTCGCCGTACGTGTCGGCGGGCGTGTCCAGCCAGACGGAGTCCGGGCCGGCGACCGCGACCGTACGGGCGTCGACCTTGTGCACCCACGGGATGACCCGCCCGTAGCTGAACCGCATGCGCAGCTCGGAGCGCATCGGCACCCGGCCGCTGATCCCTTCCACGATCCGGATCAGTTGCGGCGCACCGTCACGCGGGGGCATGAAATCGGTCACGCGGACCGTGCCGCGCGGCGTGTCCCACTCCGACTCCAGGATGAGGGAGTCCCCGCGGTAGCGCCGCCGGTCCGCCGCCGGTGGCTCCGCCCCGGTCGCGTACGCGGGGCCCAGGCGCCAGAAGCCGTGCTCCTCGGTACCCAGCAGTCCCGCGAAGACGGCATGCGAGTCGAAGCGGGGCAGGCACAGCCAGTCGGCTGTGCCGTCCCGGCAGACCAGGGCAGCGGTCTGCATGTCTCCGATGAGTGCGTAATCCTCGATGCGCCCGGCCACGTGCATCTCCAGTCGAACGGCCATGTCGCCCCGTGGGGCGCTTACTGCGGGTCAAGAGGTCGTTGCAAGGGGTTGTTGTGGTGAGCCGAGGGCTCCAATGCCTCGCCCGGGGCGAGTGTTTGAGCAGGATACGACGCACGTGCTTGATCCGCGCGACGGCCCCGGCAATACGTCTGCGCCGAACGGGTGGGGCGTGAACGTGGTGCGGTGATTCTGTGCGGCGAGTGTGCCGGGTGTGGCCGGAAGCGGGCTCCCCTGGTCGCTGATACCCTGGTAGCCCGTGGACCGGTGGTCGTCAGCAACAGCGGACGAGGCCCCCGAACCGCAGCGACGGCGCCTCCGAATCTCCGGATGGCAACGCCGGTACGCACCTCAAGATCCGCGACCACGGGAGCCCCCTTTGGCTATGCAGCCCACATCCACGACGACCAAGCACATCTTCGTCACCGGGGGTGTCGCCTCATCCCTCGGCAAGGGTCTGACTGCCTCCAGCCTGGGTGCCCTGCTCAAGGCGCGGGGCCTTCGGGTCACCATGCAGAAGCTCGACCCCTACCTGAACGTCGACCCGGGCACGATGAACCCGTTCCAGCACGGCGAGGTGTTCGTCACCAACGACGGCGCCGAGACCGACCTGGACATCGGCCACTACGAGCGCTTCCTCGACGTCGACCTCGACGGCTCCGCCAACGTCACGACCGGCCAGGTGTACTCGCAGGTCATCGCCAAGGAGCGGCGCGGCGAGTACCTCGGTGACACCGTGCAGGTCATCCCGCACATCACCAACGAGATCAAGCACCGCATCCGCCGCATGGCCACCGACGACGTCGACGTCGTCATCACCGAGGTCGGCGGCACGGTCGGCGACATCGAGTCGCTGCCGTTCCTGGAGACCGTCCGCCAGGTCCGTCACGAGGTCGGCCGGGACAACGTCTTCGTCGTGCACATCTCGTTGCTGCCGTACATCGGCCCGTCCGGCGAGCTCAAGACCAAGCCCACCCAGCACTCCGTCGCGGCGCTGCGCAACATCGGTATCCAGCCGGACGCCATCGTGCTGCGCGCCGACCGTGACGTACCGACCGCCATCAAGCGCAAGATCTCGCTGATGTGCGACGTCGACGAAGCCGCTGTGGTGGCCTGTGTGGACGCCAAGTCGATCTATGACATTCCGAAGGTGCTGCACACCGAGGGTCTGGACGCGTACGTGGTGCGCAAGCTCGACCTGCCGTTCCGCGATGTCGACTGGACCACCTGGGACGACCTGCTGGACCGCGTCCACAACCCCGACCACGAGGTCACTGTCGCGCTCGTCGGCAAGTACATCGACCTGCCCGACGCGTACCTCTCCGTCACCGAGGCCATCCGGGCCGGCGGCTTCGCGAACAAGGCCAGGGTCAAGGTCAAGTGGGTCGCCTCCGACGACTGCAAGACCCCGGCCGGTGCCGCCAGGCAGCTCTCCGACGTCGACGCGATCTGCGTCCCCGGCGGCTTCGGCGACCGCGGTGTCAACGGCAAGATCGGCGCCATTCAGTACGCCCGTGAGAACAAGGTGCCGCTGCTCGGCCTCTGCCTCGGCCTGCAGTGCATCGTGATCGAGGCGGCGCGCAACCTCGCCGAGATCCCCGACGCCAACTCCACCGAGTTCGACGCCGCCACCTCCCACCCCGTCATCTCGACGATGGAGGAGCAGCTCGCCTACGTCGAGGGCGCGGGTGACCTGGGCGGCACCATGCGGCTCGGCCTGTACCCGGCGAAGCTCGCCGAGGGCTCGCTGGTCCGTGAGGCGTACGACGACCAGCCGTACGTGGAGGAGCGTCACCGCCACCGCTACGAGGTCAACAACGCCTACCGCGCCGAGCTGGAGAAGAAGGCCGGTCTGGTCTTCTCCGGCACCTCGCCGGACAACAAGCTCGTCGAGTACGTCGAGTACCCGCGCGAGATCCACCCCTACCTGGTCGCCACCCAGGCGCACCCGGAGCTCCGTTCCCGCCCGACCCGCCCGCACCCGCTCTTCGCGGGCCTGGTGAAGGCGGCCGTCGAGCGCAAGACGGGCGCCCGGGCAGACAGCAAGCAGGGTGCCACGTCGGGCAAGTAGTCCGGCGGCAGGCAGGCGTTACCGTTGACCGGGGTACGGATCGATCGAGGATCCGTACCCCGGTTTCTGTTTTTGTGGGAGGACGTAGATGGTTATCCAGGACACGCCCGAGGAGTGGCAGGTCACTGCGACGGGGACCCCCTTCACGGGCAACAAGACCAGCGTCCGCACCGATGACGTGGTGATGCCCGACGGATCGGTCGTCCGCCGCGACTACCAGGTCCACCCCGGATCGGTCGCCGTGCTCGCACTCGACGGCGCGGGCCGGGTCCTCGTACTGCGGCAGTACCGGCACCCCGTGCGCCACAAGCTCTGGGAGATCCCCGCCGGACTGCTCGACGTCCCCGGTGAGAACCCGCTGCACGCGGCGCAGCGCGAGCTCTACGAGGAGGCGTACGCCAAGGCCGAGGACTGGCGGGTGCTGACCGACGTCTACACCACGCCCGGCGGCTGCGACGAAGCCGTACGGATCTTCCTCGCCCGGAACCTCTCCGAGGCGGACGGTGAGCGCTTCGCGGTCTCCGAGGAGGAGGCCGACATGGAGCTGGCACGGGTGGAGCTGCAGGAGCTCGTACGGGGGGTGCTCGCCGGGGAGCTGCACAACAACTGCCTCGTGGTGGGCGTCCTCTCGCTCGCGGCGGTGCTCGCCGGTGACGGGATCGATTCGTTGCGGCCGGCCGAGGCGCCGTGGCCGGCCCGGCCGTTCGACGTCTGACGGTCCGCCGGTCCATCGGGACGCAGACAAGACCGGCCGGCAATGGGGGGGTGGGTGAAGGAGCGGGGCTGGGGTGCGTGCATCGCAAGGCGGAGGATTGAGCCATGGCGGAGCCATGGTGATGGACGACA
>NZ_JBSFYR010000167.1:0-8144 GCF_053599875.1 Streptomyces sp. NPDC005151
AGTCGTCCTTGACCTTCATCGACAGCGGCCAGTAGTGCGGCGGCGTCCAGAAGAAGATGACGGCGAAGAGGATGACCGCGGCCCAGGACATCGAATTGGTCACGGCGGACCAGCCGATGAGGACCGGCATGCAGCCCGCGATGCCGCCCCAGACGATGTTCTGCGAGGTGCGCCGCTTCAGCAGCATCGTGTAGACGACGACGTAGAAGAGCAGCGCGCCCAGCGACAGTGCCGCCGACAGCCAGTTGACCAGCAGCCCGAACCAGACCGTCGAGATCACCGCGAGGGCGATACCGAAGGCCAGGCACTCGCGCGGGCTCACCATGCCGGTGACCAGCGGACGCTGCGACGTACGGTCCATCAACGCGTCGATGTCGCGGTCGATGTACATGTTGAGCGCGTTGGCACCACCCGCGGAGAGATATCCGCCGATGGTGGTAGTGAGTACGAGCCACAGGTCGGGTACACCCTGAGCGGCCAGGAACATCACCGGAACAGTGGTGATCAGCAACAGCTCGATGATCCGCGGCTTGGTCAGTGCCACGAATGCCTTGATACGGGCCCCGAACGGGCGATGGCCCCCTGGGCTCGGAGTCAAGGCGACCCCTGCGGGTCGGGACTCGACGGCCGTCACGCACACCCCTGACAGAGAAATCCCAGCAAGCTCCGGACATGAAGGCCCAGTAAAGACTTGCGCGAACCAGACCACTGTAGACGTTGGGGACAGGCCGTTCTTCGCGGGGGTGGGGTCGTGTTGGAGTGGCGCAGAAGCGCCGTGCCCGATGAGCGCATAAGTAAGGAGTGACGCTCATCGGAGTAGCGCATAAGTAAGGAGTGACGCTCATCGGAGTAGCGCATAAGTGAGCCGCTGCGCTCATACGGGAGGCGAACTCCGCGGGTCGCCCGCACCCTGGAAAGCACCCGGAAAATGCGTGTTGCGTCGGGGGTAGGCTCGACGCTGCCCGGTGCGGTCGCCAGTCACCGGTTTACAACAGTGGAGAGGAGCCCTGACTCAGGGTGAGCATCAAGCCGACCACCACAGACCTCCAGTGGACCGAATTGGACCAGCGGGCCGTGGACACTGTCCGCGTCCTTGCCGCTGACGCCGTACAGAAGGTCGGAAACGGCCACCCGGGTACGGCGATGAGCCTGGCTCCCGCCGCGTACACGCTCTTCCAGAAGGTGATGCGGCACGACCCCGCCGACGCGGACTGGACCGGTCGCGACCGGTTCGTGCTCTCGGCGGGTCACACGAGCCTGACCCTCTACATCCAGCTCTACCTGGCCGGGTACGGCCTGGAGCTCGATGACCTCAAGGCGTTCCGCACCTGGGGCTCGAAGACCCCCGGTCACCCGGAGTACGGCCACACCACCGGTGTCGAGACGACGACGGGCCCGCTGGGCCAGGGTGTCGCCAATGCCGTGGGCATGGCCATGGCCGCCCGCTACGAGCGCGGCCTGTTCGACCCGGAGGCGGCCCCCGGCACCTCCCCGTTCGACCACATGGTCTGGGTCATCGCCGGTGACGGCTGCCTCCAGGAGGGCATCTCCGCGGAGGCCTCCTCGCTGGCCGGGCACCAGAAGCTCGGCAACCTGGTCCTGCTGTGGGACGACAACCACATCTCCATCGAGGGCGACACGGAGACCGCGGTCTCCGAGGACACCCTGAAGCGGTACGAGGCGTACGGCTGGCACGTCCAGCGCGTCGAGCAGCTGCCGAACGGCGACCTGGACCCCGCGGGTCTCTACCAGGCGCTGCAGGTGGCCAAGGCCGAGACCGAGCGCCCGTCGTTCATCGCGGCCCGCTCGATCATCGCCTGGCCGGCCCCGCACGCCCAGAACACCGAGGCCTCGCACGGCTCGGCGCTCGGCGAGGACGAGGTCGCGGCGACCAAGAAGGTCCTGGGCTTCGACCCGGAGAGGACCTTCGAGGTCTCCGACGAGGTCATCGCGCACACCCGTGAGGCCCTGGACCGCGGCCGCGAGGCCAAGGGCGAGTGGGAGAAGACGTTCGCCGCGTGGCGCACCGCCAACCCGGAGCGCGCCGCCGAGTTCGACCGGATCTCCGCGGGCGAGCTGCCCGAGGGCTGGGAGGACAGCATTCCGGTCTTCGAGCCGGGCAAGGGCGTCGCCACCCGCGCCGCCTCCGGCAAGGTGCTCCAGGCGCTCGGCGAGATCATCCCCGAGCTGTGGGGCGGCTCCGCCGACCTCGCGGGCTCGAACAACACGACGATCGACAAGACGTCGTCGTTCCTCCCGGCGGGCAACCCGCTGCCGGGCGCGGACCCGTACGGCCGCACGATCCACTTCGGTATCCGCGAGCACGCCATGGCCGCGGCCATGAACGGCATCGCACTGCACGGCAACACCCGCATCTACGGCGGCACCTTCCTGGTGTTCTCCGACTACATGCGCAACGCCGTGCGGCTGTCTGCGCTGATGCACCTGCCGGTGACGTACGTGTGGACGCACGACTCGATCGGTCTCGGCGAGGACGGCCCGACCCACCAGCCGGTGGAGCACCTGGCCTCGCTGCGCGCCATCCCGGGCCTGAACATCGTCCGCCCGGCCGACGCCAACGAGACCTCCATCGCCTGGCGCGAGATCCTGCGCCGCTACACCAAGGTGTTCGGCAAGGGCGCCCCGCACGGCCTGGCGCTGACCCGTCAGGGCGTGCCGGCGTACGAGGCGAACGAGGACGCGGCCAAGGGCGGCTACGTGCTGTTCGAGGCCGAGGGCGGCGAGCCGCAGGTCCTCCTGATCGGCACGGGTTCCGAGGTGCACCTCGCCGTCGAGGCGCGCGAGGAGCTGCAGGCGGCCGGCATCCCGACCCGGGTGGTCTCGATGCCGTCGGTCGAGTGGTTCGAGGAGCAGGACCAGGCGTACAAGGACAGTGTTCTGCCGCCGTCCGTGAAGGCCCGCGTCGCCGTCGAGGCGGGCATCGGGCTGACCTGGTACCGGTACGTCGGAGACGCCGGCCGGATCGTCTCGCTGGAGCACTTCGGTGCCTCGGCCGACGCCAAGGTCCTCTTCCGCGAGTTCGGTTTCACCGGTGCGCACCTTGCCGCCGCAGCGCGGGAATCTCTCGCCGCCGTCGCGCGCTGACGCCGTTATACGACTAGTAGGAGATGCAATTCTCATGACAGACGCACTCAAGCGCCTTTCCGACGAGGGCGTGGCGATCTGGCTCGATGACCTGTCGCGCAAGCGGATCACCTCCGGCAATCTCGCCGAGCTGATCGACCAGCAGCACGTCGTGGGCGTCACCACCAACCCGTCCATCTTCCAGAAGGCCATCTCGCACGGCGACGGTTACGAGCAGCAGCTCACCGACCTGGCGACCCGCAAGGTCACGGTCGACGAGGCCATCCGCATGATCACGACGGCGGACGTCCGCGACGCCGCCGACATCCTGCGCCCGGTCTTCGACGCCACGGACGGCCAGGACGGCCGGGTCTCCATCGAGGTCGACCCGCGGCTGGCCCACCACACCCACGCCACGATCGCCGAGGCCAAGCAGCTGGCCTGGCTGGTCGACCGGCCGAACACGCTCATCAAGATCCCGGCGACGAAGGCCGGTCTGCCGGCGATCACCGAGGTCATCGGCAAGGGCATCAGCGTCAATGTCACGCTGATCTTCTCGCTGGAGCGCTACCGCGAGGTCATGGACGCCTACCTGGCGGGCCTGGAGAAGGCGCAGGCCGCAGGCCTGGACCTCTCCAGGATCCACTCGGTGGCTTCGTTCTTCGTGTCCCGTGTGGACTCCGAGATCGACAAGCGGCTCGACGCGATCGGCACCGACGAGGCCAAGGCGCTGAAGGGCAAGGCGGCGCTCGCCAACGCCCGGCTGGCGTACCAGGCGTACGAGGAGGTCTTCTCCTCCGACCGCTGGGCGGCTCTGGACAAGGCGCAGGCCAACAAGCAGCGTCCGCTGTGGGCCTCCACCGGTGTCAAGGACCCCGCGTACAAGGACACGCTGTACGTCGTCGACCTGGTCGCCCCCGGCACGGTGAACACCATGCCCGAGGCAACCCTGGAGGCCACGGCCGACCACGGGCAGGTCACCGGCAACACCGTCGCCGGCACCTACGAGCAGGCGAAGGCCGAGCTCGACGCCGTCGCGAAGCTCGGGATCTCCTACGACGACGTCGTGCAGCTCCTCGAGGACGAGGGCGTCGAGAAGTTCGAGGCGTCCTGGATCGATCTGCTCAACTCCACCGAGGCGGAGCTCAAGCGCCTCGCCCCTTCGGAGGGCTGACCACTTTGTCTGGTGTTCCCGGAGCCAACCCGCTCCGTGACGCCCAGGACCGCCGGCTCCCGCGTATCGCGGGGCCGTCGGGCCTGGTGATCTTTGGCGTCACGGGCGATTTGTCCCGTAAAAAGCTGATGCCCGCTGTCTACGACCTGGCCAACCGCGGCCTGCTGCCACCGGGCTTCTCGCTCATCGGCTTCGCGCGCCGCGAGTGGCAGGACGAGGACTTCACCCAAGAGGTCCACGACGCCGTCAAGCAGCACGCCCGCACGCCGTTCCGTGAGGAGGTCTGGCAGCAGCTCATCCAGGGGATGCGCTTCGTCCAGGGCAACTTCGACGACGACGAGGCCTTCGAAACCCTGAAGGCCACCATCGAGGAGCTCGACAAGGAACAGGGCACGGGCGGCAACTTCGCCTTCTACCTGTCCGTGCCGCCGAAGTTCTTCCCGAAGGTCGTCCAGCAGCTGAAGAAGCACGGACTGGCGGACCAGACGGAGGGTTCCTGGCGGCGCGCCGTCATCGAGAAGCCGTTCGGTCACGACCTCACCAGTGCGCAGGATCTCAACCAGATCGTGCACGACGTGTTCCCGCCCAACGAGGTCTTCCGGATCGACCACTACCTGGGCAAGGAGACGGTCCAGAACATCCTGGCGCTGCGGTTCGCCAACACGATGTTCGAGCCGATCTGGAACCGGAGCTACGTCGACCACGTCCAGATCACGATGGCCGAGGACATCGGCATCGGCGGCCGGGCCGGCTACTACGACGGCATCGGCGCCGCCCGTGACGTCATCCAGAACCACCTGCTGCAGCTGCTGGCGCTGACCGCGATGGAGGAGCCCGGCTCCTTCCACCCGAAGGCCCTGGTCGCCGAGAAGCTCAAGGTGCTCACGGCGGTCGAACTGCCGGAGGACCTGGGCAAGCACACCGTGCGCGGCCAGTACGCACACGCCTGGCAGGGCGGCGAAGAGGTCCTCGGCTATCTGGAGGAGGACGGCATCGACCCCAAGTCGAAGACCGACACCTTCGCCGCGATCAAGCTGACGATCAACAACCGCCGCTGGGCGGGCGTGCCGTTCTACCTCCGTACCGGAAAGCGGCTCGGCCGCCGGGTCACGGAGATCGCGGTCGTCTTCAAGCGCGCCCCGTACCTGCCGTTCGAGTCGGGGGCCACGGAGGAGCTGGGCGGCAACGCGCTGGTCATCCGGGTCCAGCCGGACGAGGGCGTGACCGTGCGGTTCGGCTCCAAGGTGCCCGGCACCTCCATGGAGGTGCGGGACGTCACGATGGACTTCGCCTACGGCGAGTCCTTCACCGAGTCCAGCCCGGAGGCGTACGAGCGGCTCATCCTCGATGTGCTGCTGGGCGACGCCAACCTCTTCCCCCGCCACCAGGAGGTCGAGCTCTCCTGGAACATCCTCGACCCGATCGAGGAGTACTGGGACAAGCACGGCAAGCCCGCGCAGTACCCGGCGGGCACCTGGGGTCCGGCAGAGGCGGACGAGATGCTCGCACGAGACGGACGGAGCTGGCGTCGGCCATGAAGATCGATCTCACGGAAACCACCTCCAGCAAGATCAACCAGGCGCTGGTGTCGGCTCGGCGTGCCGTCGGCACGCCGGCCATCGGCATGGTGCTGACTCTGGTCATCGTCACCGACGAGGAGAACGCGTACGACGCCCTCAAGGCGGCGAGCGATTCCTCCCGCGAGCACCCCTCGCGGATCATCGCGGTGATCAAGCGGGTCAGCCGCTCGCCGCGCAGCCGGCGCGACGCGCGGCTCGACGCCGAGGTACGGGTCGGTTCCGACTCGGGCTCCGGCGAGACCATCGTCCTGCGCCTCCACGGTGAACTGGCCAACCACGCCCAGTCGGTGGTCCTGCCGCTGCTGCTGCCGGACGCCCCGGTCGTGCTGTGGTGGCCCGAGGACGCGCCGTCCGACCCGGCGAAGGACCCGCTGGGCGCGCTCGCCCAGCGCCGGATCACGGACGCCTACTCGGCGGAGGCGCCCACCGCCGAACTCGCGGTGCGCGCCCAGTCGTACACCCCGGGCGACACGGATCTGTCCTGGACCCGCATCACCCCGTGGCGCTCGATGCTGGCGGCCGCGCTCGACCAGAAGCCCGTCGAGGTGCTGTCGGCGACGGTCGAGGGCGAGTCGGAGAACCCCAGCTGCGAGCTGCTCGCCATGTGGCTCGCGGACCGGCTCAAGGTACCGGTGCAGCGCACGCTGTCCGCCGGTCCCGGTCTGACGGCCGTACGGATGGAGACCAAGGACGGCACCATCGTCCTGGACCGCCCGGACGGTTCGCTGGCCACGCTCTCCATGGAGGGACAGCCGAACCGTGCGGTGGCGCTCAAGCGACGGGAGACCGCCGAGCTGCTCGCCGAGGAGCTGCGCCGTCTGGACCCGGACAACACCTACGAGGCCACGGTGAAGTTCGGTGTGGAGAACCTGGCCGGCGCGGCGGAGCCCGAGCCCGCCGCAGCGAAGGCCGCCGAGCCCGCCGCCACCCCGACCGCAGCGAAGAAGACCGCGGCGAAGAGGGCGGCATCGAAGTGAGTGCCCCTCAACTTGTCGTGCACCGCGACAAGGAGCTGATGGCGCAGGCCGCCGCGGCCCGGCTGATCACGAAGATCGTGGACGCCCAGGCCGCGCGCGGCTACGCCTCGGTGGTCCTCACCGGTGGGCGCAACGGCAACGGCCTGCTGGCCGCGCTCGCCGCCGCGCCCGCCCGGGACGCGATCGACTGGTCGCGGCTCGACCTGTGGTGGGGCGACGAGCGGTTCCTGCCGGACGGCGATCCGGAGCGCAATGTCACGCAGGCCCGTGAGGCCCTGCTGGACTCGGTGCCGCTTGACCCGTCCCGGGTCCATGCGATGCCCGCTTCGGACGGGCCCTGCGGCAACGACGCCGACACCGCCGCGGCCACGTACGCCGCCGAACTGGCCACCGCGGCCCGTCCGGAGGACCACGGCCCGGTCCCGACGTTCGATGTGCTGATGCTGGGCGTGGGCCCGGACACGCATGTCGCGTCGCTCTTCCCGGAGCTGCCCGCGGTACGGGAGACCGAGCGCACCGTCGTCGGTGTGCACGGCGCTCCCAAGCCGCCGCCCACCCGCATCTCGCTGACGCTGCCCGCGATCCGGGCCGCGCGCGAGGTGTGGCTGCTCGCGGCGGGCGAGGACAAGGCGGAGGCCGCGGCCATCGCACTGTCGGGCGCCGGGGAGATCCAGGCCCCGGCGGCGGGCGCGTACGGACGCAGCCGCACGCTGTGGCTGCTGGACTCGGCGGCGGCCTCGCAGCTGCCGCGCGCCCTGTATCCGCCGGCTTCTCCCTGAGTGGTCGTCAGCGCGGCTGACAACAGGCCCGGTTCGCTCCCAGGAGCGGACCGGGCCTGTCCGCTGTCCGGCGCCTGTGGGAGCGATCCGCCGAGCCGGGGCCGTGCCACGAGACGTCTGCGGTGCCGTATCGGCGCACTCGATCCCACCCGGAGACAAACATGGCTCAGTCCAGCGTGACGTGCTAAGACCGACCGGCAATTGGGGGGTGGGTGAAGGAGCGGGGCTGGGGTGCGTGCCTCGCAAGGCGGAGGATTGAGCCATGGTGATGGACGACAACGCCGCGAGGTGCGTGCCCCAGCCCCGTGACGCCGCCCCCCAAAAATTGCCGGTCGGTTTGCGTGATCACCGAGGACGGCCGGGCCTTGGCCGAGGGCGAGCGCGTCGAGTCCCAGTCGTCAACGGCCCGAAGGGTCCGCAGGCGGAGGGACGTCCGCTCCGCCCGACACCGGAGCGGGCTCAGAGCCTGTCGGGTGACCTCTGATCGGGCGGCCACGCCCTGGCACGCACGCTTCCCGCGTTGCCGAAATGCCCTAGTAGCTCCTTCCCC
>NZ_JBSFYR010000168.1:0-8114 GCF_053599875.1 Streptomyces sp. NPDC005151
GTGAGGACAATGCGGGATACGCGGAACGGCCGCGCGACGAAGGCGAAGGAGGAGAACGACCTGCCGGGCGTGTGGGCGGCTTACGGCAAACTCCTTCAGCATCTGCGCAAGCGGTCCGAGTTGAGCCAGCAGGCGCTTGGGGATGCGATCGGCTACTCGCTGGAGCAGGTTGCTTCGGTCGAGCAGGGACGACGGCCGGCGAAGGATGCGTTCACGGTGGCGGCGGACCGGGTGCTGGCCGCGGGCGGCGTGCTGGAGGTGCTCCAGGATGAGGTGGACCGGGCGAAGCTGCCGAAGTTCTTCCGCAACTTCGCGCTCATCGAGGCGGAGGTGGCGAGCCGGTTCTCGTACGACCCACTGCTGGTGCCGGGGCTGCTGCAGACGGAGGCGTACGCGCGGGCCGTGTTCGCGGGGCACTGCCCGCCGCTGAGCGAGGAAATCGTCGACCAGCACACGGAGGCGCGGCTGGCCCGACAGAAGCTCCTGGCGCGTATGCCGCTTGCGGACCTATCGTTCATCGTCAGCGAGGAGGCGCTGCGG
This sequence comes from Streptomyces sp. NPDC005151, assembly GCF_053599875.1. Taxonomy (NCBI): domain Bacteria; kingdom Bacillati; phylum Actinomycetota; class Actinomycetes; order Kitasatosporales; family Streptomycetaceae; genus Streptomyces; species Streptomyces sp. NPDC005151. The sequence continues at coordinate 541 of NZ_JBSFYR010000168.1, forward strand.
AATCCGGTGAGCGACGCGGAGGTCATGCGCGGGCAGTGGCAACGCCTGTTGGACGTGGGCAGGTTGCGGAACGTGGAGGTCCAGGTCATGCCCGCCGCGCCGGGGTTCCACGCGGGCCTGAACGGGCCGTTTGTGGTGCTGCAAACGAAGGAGCTTCAGCACCTCGGATACATCGAGTCGCAGGAAGTCGGGTGCGTCGTCCGTGATCCGACAGAGGTCAGCGCCTTCGGGTTGCGATATGGCAAGCTGCGGGCACGGGCTCTGAACGGCGTGGAGTCTGCGCGGCTCATCGAACGGCTGGTGGGAGAGACATGAGCGTGGAGCAGGTTTCCGAGAACGTGGACGGGCTGCGCTGGTTCAAGAGCAGCTACAGCGGATCGGGCGGCGGCGACTGCGTGGAGGTGGCGGCCGGTCCTGACGCCGTGTTCGTACGGGACTCGAAAGTCGCTGGTGGTGGACCGGTGTTGCGGGTAGGTCGGGGCGGGTGGGCTGCGTTCGTGTCGCTCGCAGCTGGATAGTGCCGACGAGGATCTTGGGCGCAACAACGGGCCTACTCAAGTCACTTGAGGTGATGCGAGCGAGCCCGTTGTCACGCTGAAGCTCAGAAGGGGGCGCCCTCGGCACCCTCACCGAAATCCGAGCCACCTCGCGCGACCAGCTGCTCCTTGCGCTTCCGGATAGCGTCGGCGGAGGGCTTCGGCATGTCCGGGTGCTTGGCCGGCTTCTTGTTCAGGCCGAGGTAAACCTCGTCGGTGTAGACCTGGTGGTTCAGCTGGCGCAGCCGGTCGATGATCTCGGTCCGTGCGAGCAGCCCAATGGTGTAGCGCGTGCCCTGGTCCGTCTCATGGAGGCCGTGGTCGAGTGGGAACGTCTCGTGCGTCGGGTCCGCGTGCGGGGTCTGCCCGGAATCGTCCAGGAGGTCGAACCAGCCGTATGCCTCGACGGTAGCCCGGTCGATCTCCTCGTAGATGCGGCGGAGTTCGACGATGTCTTCGTCCAGGCAGTTCCGGTTGTGGACCAGGTTGTAGGTGGCGGTGAGGCCCATATTGCGGGCGAGCATCAGGTCGCGGCGTAGGCGTCGAGGTGGGTGCCGGCAGCGCGAAGGCGAGGATTTCGTTGCTCTCCGCGGAGATCTGGCGTTGGGAGATCACGGCCTGGCTGTCGTGCAGGACGGCGGCGAGGAGATGGACGGCCCTCTGATCGCCGCGGCGGCTGCCGCGTACCGTCTGCCGTCGACGGCCGGCCCCATCAGCGCGGGCCGACCCTCCTGGACGGGGTCACCGGAGTACCGGGCGAGCCAGGCGCCCACGGCGTCGTCAAGAGCGTCGCCGGTCGTGCCCCATGGGGTGGTGTAGCGGGTGAGGGCTCGGCCGCCTCCGGAGCAACCGCAGGGTCTCGCAGGACGGGCAGGCGGGGCGTCCGGCGACTGAGGCAGTGCACGGCTTGAACGTGTTCAATTTCTGTGCCAGGGTGCCGGAAGCGTTCGTGATCCAGCCGGTCGCGCACGCGGCCGTCGATCCTGTTGAGGTGGAGTATGCAGCGTTCCTGCCGGGCCATGCTGGTCCTCGTTGCCGCGGTCCTAGTCCTCACCGCTTGCGGCAGGCTCTGGAACCGGCCAGACCCCGAGGGTGACCCGATCGTGCTGGACTCGTCCGAGGTTGCCACCACGTGGACCGATGCCGAGGGCGGCACCCTGACGCTGAAGCCAGACGGCACATTCACCGCCGACAACGCCTGCGGCGCATGGAGCCCCGTTCCGGGCGGGAATTGGCACATGCCCAGGTCAGGAGAGGGCACTTGGACCCAGGACGACGCATCGAAGCAGACCGGGGTTCGGGCGTCCTTCGGACCCGACGGCCCCAGCACCGAGTATGCGGCGCTCCGTCACGGAGACGACCTGATGCTCTGGACCCGCGTTGGCGACGAGGACAATGATGATCCGCACTGCATCCTGACCAGCCCTGCGCGCTGAACTGACATCGCGTCGCGTGCCGAGCCGTGTGTACGCCTAGAGCGTGGTCACGTCCCCTGCAGTGGTGCAGCGGGACCGTTCTGATCTTTGCCCTGGGGGTAGATCGTGTCCATGCTGTCTTCGGGAAGGTAGCGGCGGGGGAAGGCGATCCACCAGGCGAACCCCGTTCAGGCCCCGTTCGCGCAGCGAGCGCAGGAACTCGCTCCAGAACGCCTCGGTCTCGCTGTCTCCGACCATCAGGCCCAGCACTTCGCGTCCGCCGTCCTCGGTGATGCCGGTGGCGATGACCACGGCCTGGGACACGATCTGGTGGTTCACCCGGGCCTTGCAGTACGTCGCGTCCAGGTAGATGTAGGGGAAGCGGGTGTGGTCCAGCGGCCGGGTGCGGAAGGCCGTGAGCTCGGTGTCGAGCCCGGCGCAGAGCCGGGAGACCTCGCTCTTGGAGATACCGGTGTCCGCACCCAGGGCCCTGACCAGGTCGTCCACGCTGCGGGTGGACACTCCGTGGACGTATGCCTCAACGATGACGGCGTAAAGGGCCCGGTCGATACGGCGACGGCGTTCGAGCAGGCTGGGGAAGAAGCTTCCGGTGCGGACCTTCGGGATCGCCAGGTCCAGGTCTCCGGCCTGCGTGGTCAGCACCTTGTCGCGGTGACCGTTGCGCCAGGTCGTGCGGGTCTCGGCATGTTCGCCGGGCTCCGCGCCGATGTGGGCGGTGGCCTCGGCCTCGATGAGCTCCTGCAGGATCCGCTGGGCCAGGACCCTGATCAACTCAATTCCGTCCGCCGTACGCAGTGACTCCATCAGCCGGAGTAAGTCATGCTGGGACAAGGTCATCGCGTCACCTCTCAACGAGCTTCTCTACTCGGAGAGTTGCGCGATGGCCGCTCCATGACCAGGGGCTACGCGTAGATTGCTGCTACACCACTCGGCGGGACACCATCGTGCGCGTCCCAGCTCTCCGGCCTGCCGGAGCGCCACCGGGCGGTGACGAACGGGCAGGTCGGCCCACGAGTGCAGGCGTGCGGTGTCCATCGATGAGCAGCAAAACCGGACATGTGGGCAAAAGGCGCTCCGGGCGGGTGTCGGTGACCTCGATACGGACGACTTCCGGGAGGAGCCGCAGTGTCAACCGGAAGTCGCGGCCGTGCGTGATCGCATGGGACGCGAGTCCAGCCGTGACAAGGGCGACCGTGCGGGCGGCGTAGGAGTCGTCCGGTGTCCCGCAGGGAGAAGCCGCGCGGGCGCGCATTTCGCCTCGGCAGGGTTCAGCATGAACGATCTCGCGATGCCCGGCGCCTCAACTACCGGGTACGAAGCCTTTCTCGCCGCGCTGAAGCGGGAACCGACGGCAGCGGAATGTGTGCGGTGGGCCGCTCAACACGCCGGTGATCCGGAGGAGCCACGTGCCACACGTCCGGCCCTCTCGGCCCGGACGTGCCCGATGACGGGGAGGCGTTCGACGGGAACGTACTGCGCTGGGTCCGCGAGGACTTCGCCGCGGTCCGCTCCCGCTGGCCCGAGTCGACCGCCCTCTACGGTGACGACTACGACAACTACGCCTCGCGGGTACAGCGGGAGGCCCGCGCCTACGACCAGGCAGGTGCCGCTCACGTGCGCATGGTCAGCGCCACCCTCACGGCCTACGAGACGTATGCCCGGCGTCAGGGCCGGGACGCGGCTGAGGCGGCCACCCGCAGGGAGTTCGGCGAGTGGTACGCCACGGCACATCCCGACCGGGTGCTGTTGTGGCCGCCCGCGCGCAACGGACCGTGCTGGTGCGACTCGGGGCGCAAGTACAAGAAGTGCTGCGGCACACCCGCCAAGTACTGAGAGGCGTTCCGACACCGGGCAGGGCACCCGGAGCAGCCGGTGCGACACAGCTCCCCAGCATGCAGACCACGATCGCCGCCACCGGGGCATGGGGTGACGTGCGACGTGGAGGGATGGGAGCCCTGCCTCAGTGACGCAGCAGCAGCGTGACGCCGGCCACGACGGCACCGAGCACGATCGCGGCGACGCCGTAGGCGACCCGGTGCGAGCGCAGCCAGGGCAGCAGTCGGTCCACGGCGATCCGGCCGGGGCCGGTCAGGGCGAGCGCCACCGCGGTCAGGGCGATGAGGATCTCGTACTCGACGCCCTCCGGGGCGAAGAAACCGCCGCCCCACTTGACGGAGATCGCGTTGACAAGCGTGCCCGCGACGGCCGCGGCGGCGAGCGGAGTGAGCAGGCCGAGCGCGAGGCCGAGCCCTCCGAGGGTCTCGCTGAGCCCGGCCACGACAGCGAACGCCTTGGGCGAGGGGTAGCCGGAGGCGGCGAAGAACTGCCCGGTGCCGTCGATGCCACCCCCGCCGAACCAGCCGAACAGCTTCTGGGCGCCGTGCGCGGCCATGGTCAGGCCGAGTGCGAGGCGCAGGACGAGCAGGCCGATGTCATAGGCGCGGGCGGGCGCGGCCGGGGCCTTCTCGGGCGCGGCGGCGGGGCGGGACAGGGTGGTGGCAGGAGTGGTCAAGGGAGGGGCTCCTCGTGGGGCGGATGGCAGGGGCCGCGCGACGCTGGGCGACACCACATTAACTTGAAACTTCAAGATAATTCACGATCACCCTTACTTCAACTTTCAAGCAATTCGTGTAAGGTCGACCTCGCGGCCGGCCTGACGGCGGCGCCGCGTCGGCTCCCTGCTTGGTGCACAGCAGTCGGCTGCCATCGAGACCGTACGTGCACCAGGAGTTGCCGCTATGCCGTACACCGTCGCCCCCACCATCCGCTGGTCCGTCGAGCCCGTCTGCAGGCCCGGCACGCCGCTCGTCGTCGCCCTGCACGGGCGGGGGGCGGACGAGACGTCGTTCGCGCAACTCACACCGCATCTGCCGCAGGGAGCCACCGCGGCCTTCGTGCGCGCCCCGCTGGCCGAGGGTGCTGGATACGCGTGGTTCGCCAACCGGGGCATCGGGCGCCCGTTGCCCGACTCCATCGCCGCGACCGCCGACTGGCTGTTCGGCTGGCTCGACGTCGAGGCCGCGGAGCACACCTCGGTCTCGCTTCTCGGCTTCTCGGGCGGCATGGCGATGGCGGGCGGTCTGCTGCTCGCTCGCCCGGAGCGGTTCGCCGCTGCCGTGCTCCTGTCCGGCACGCTGCCGTGGGACGCGGGCCTGCCGGAGGAGCCGGGGCGCCTGGCCGGGGTGCCGGTCTTCTGGGGGCGGGATGACGCGGATCCGGTGATCCCCGCCGACCTTGTGGCCAGGACGGGTGAATGGCTGCGCGAGAAGTCGGGCGCCCGCCTTGCGGAACGCCGCTACCCGGGGCTCGGACACGGCATCGCACTGCCGGAGCTGGCGGATGCCTCGGACTTCTTGCAGGGCGCCTGGAGTGCTGCGGCCTGAGCAGCTATGTCCGGCGGACGCGCCACCGCCCCGGGACCCGCCTTCCCATGCATGGCCACACGGACGCACGAGCAGCACGACCAGTGAACTCGCCCGCAGAGCCGGGGTGTCGCTCGCCTCGGCCGACCAGCACGTGGCCCGTGCTGCGAGAGGCGGGCCTGGTGGCCACCCTGCGGCACGGCAATGCCGTGCCGCACACGGTGACGCCGCTGGGCGCCGCCCTGTCGAGAGGCAGCGCCCAGCTACAAGTGCCTACGCCCGGAAGGGGCCGGTCACCTCGTACGTGATGCCGGCGGACGAGCTGCCGGTCGTACCGCGCTGGCTGGAGAAGTACAGCCGCTTGCCGTCGGGCGAGAAGGCCGGTCCGGTGATCTCGGAGGCGGACTGGCCGGTGATCCGCAGGAAGGGAGCCACCACGTCGTCGGGCGTGATGATGCAGATCTCCATGTTGCCGCCGTCCTCGGCGACGAACAGGTCGCCGGAGGAGGACCCGGTGACATTGTCGACGCCGGTCAGCGGGGCACCGCCGCCCACCACCAGCGAGTCGTCGTAGGCGAGTTCATAGGTGTTCGTGGCCAGGTTGACCTGCCAGACGCGGTTGTCGCCCTTGGTGGTGAACCAGACGGTGTCGTTCGAGTAGTGGCAGCCCTCACCGCCGTTGAACCGCTTGGCACCGGACACCTGGTCACGGGTCACGGTCGGGACGCCGTCCGGGTCCGGCACAGTCGCCCAGGTGAACGAGCCGGAGGTGGCGGTGCCGGCCTTCAGCACCTGGAGCGTGCCGGAGGACAGGTTGCCCCAGGTCGTCGGGATGAAGCGGTAGAAGCAGCCGTTGGTCTCGTCCTCGGTCAGGTAGATCACCTTGCGGACCGGGTCGGCCGCGGCCGCCTCGTGCTTGAACTTGCCCATCGCGTCCCGGCGGACGGCCGCGTTCACACCCCACGGGTCGGTCTCGTACACGTACCCGAGGCTGACCTCCTCGCAGGAGAGCCAGGTGTTCCACGGGGTGGCGCCACCCGCGCAGTTCTGCCGGGTGTTGGAGAGGATCCGGTACGCGCCGGTGATCGCGCCGGTCGAGGAGAACTTGACCGCGCTCGCGCCGCCGGAGGGGTTGATCTCCGAGTTGGAGACGTAGATCCAGCCGGTGCCGTCGGCGAAGCAGGCACCGCCGTCAGGGGCGTTGTGCCAGGTGTAGTTGGTGGAGCCGACCTTCTGGCTGGACCGGGCGATGACCCTGCTGGTGAACCCGGCAGGCAGCTGGATGCCGTTGGCGTCCGCGGCACCCAGTGCGCCGTAGGGTCCGGAGCCGGGCTGAGCCGGGGCCGCGTAGGCGGCGCCGTGCATCAGGGTTCCGCCGAAGGCCGCGGCCGCACCGCCGATGACCGCTCCACGAAGAAAATTGCGACGCTCCACTTGTCACTCCAGGAAGAGGTAATGACTTGCCCGCCACCGGCCGGTGGCGGAATCGCACGCTTCCGCAAGGTAGGAGTGCCGAATTGACGGGGCGTGAACACCAAGACATCCAAAGATGATGAGGGCATGCCACCCGTAGCGCTGAGCTGTATCCGAAGAACGGCTGTGAACTGCCCCTCGACGACCTGCGCGAACTCTTCGCCCATGCCGAGCAGTTCCCCGGCACACTGCCCCTGGTCGCCGAGACCAACGGCAGGAGGATCACGCGGGCGAGGGCAGAACTCCCACCGGCCAAGTCCTGACCGTCGTGTTGTCGGGAATGCGATCGGCTTGGGACTCACCCCGGCTCACTCCGCCACCGCCACCTCCGCCCAGACCGTTTTCGTGAACGCGTCGCGGACGATGCAGCCCCAACGGTCCGCGTACGCCTCGACGAGCAGCAGACCGCGGCCCGACGTCGCGTCGGCGGACGCCGGTCCCGCTGCCGGGATGAGCGGCAGGCGCTTCGGGCGGGTGTCCGTCACCTCGATACGGACGGCGTGGGGCAGGAGGAGGAGCGTCAGACGGAAGTCGCGGCCGGGGAGGCGGCCGTGGGTGATCGCGTTGGAGACTAACTCTGCCGTGACCAGGGCGACGTTCCGCACGAGGTCGGAGTCGTACGCGATGCCGCACCACTCGGTGAGCTGCTGGACGGCAAGCGTACGGGCCAGCCGGGCGCCTCGTCTTGTGCTGCTGAGGCGGAGGCTGAACTCTGGCACGGTCGGGCGGGGTTCGGGAGTGATTGCCTGGTGCTTCACCGTGCCATC
>NZ_JBSFYR010000169.1:0-8010 GCF_053599875.1 Streptomyces sp. NPDC005151
GCCCTCCTGGCCACCTGGACCGGCGCCTGCTCGATATGCGGCCAACCCGCAGCAACCCCCGAACCCCACCACAGGACCTAACAAAGCCCTACTAGCCGTGCGCGCGGGTCGGGAGTTCACCGCGGTGCGGGCCGCGCTGCATCTCGGGCTGCCCGAGGACGCGGCCGAGGAGTTCCTGGAACGGCTGGCCGAGGCGTCACTGCTGGAGGCACGCGGCATCGACGCCACGGGCACGCCCTGCTACCGCTTCCACCCCTTGCTCCGTCTCACCGCGATGAGCCTGAAGGAAGTCCCTGCGGAGGGAGAGCTGCTGCGGACGGGTTGAGGGCGTTGCCCTCCTGCGAGGGTGCTGTCCCGTGGCCGCGGCTCGGAGTGAGCTGGGCCGACGCCGAGGGGTAGGTCTGGCTATACCCCAAGTCTCGTCCCTGCCGCACTGCGTCGTGAGGGGCTCTCGCGGTTTCGTGGAGGCATCACGGAGACGAGGGAGGCAGAGCCCGATGGTGGCTTGGCTGGCTGAGCAGGTGCTGGTGCACGGAAGCCTCGGCATACTCGCCGCGGTGCTGCTGCTGCCCGCGCTGGAAGCGGCGCTTCCACTGATCGGCACACTGATTCCCAGTCAGACCGCAGTGGTGCTGGGCGGGATGCTCGCCTGGCACGGCCACGTAACCGTCGAGGCGGCCCTGCTGACCGCGCTGGTCGGCGCGGTCCTCGGCAACCTCGCCGGATACGCCGTCGGACGGCGCTGGCGAGGGCGGCTGATGCCGGGGATGACGGCCCGCTCTCGCCACCGCCGGTACACCGAACGGGCGCTCGGGCTGATCGAACGCCGTGGCGGCGGTGCGGTGTTCGTCGGGCGGTTCACCGCCGTCCTGCGCACCCTCGTGCCGACTCTGTGCGGGGCGACCGGCATGCCGCTGCGCAGATACCTGCTGTGGTCCGTGGCCAGCAGCGCGATCTGGGCGCCGGCCTTCATCCTGATCGGCTACGTGATGGGCCCGGTCGGGCCCGGCTGACACCCTGGCGCGCAAGGTCCTGCGACGGCAGCCACCTGCCACCCGCCACGCCGTCCCGGGCGTCGAGAATGCCCCCAAAATGGCCTGACCGGCGCCGTTTTCCTGAACTTCCGTCCCGCCCAGGTGCGCGGGAGGACCGACACCTACACGAGTGGGGACACATGACCAACGACGCGATCCGGTTGCGTTCCGTAACCCGGAGGTACGGCTCCGGCGGTACGTCCGTCACCGCCCTCGACGAAGTCTCGCTGGCGTTTCCGAGAGGGACGTTCACGGCGGTGATGGGACCGTCCGGCTCCGGCAAGTCGACGCTGCTGCAGTGCGCCGCCGGACTGGACCGGCCCACGTCGGGCTCAGTGACCGTGGGCGACACCGAGCTGACCAAGCTGAACGAGACCAAGCTGACGCTGCTGCGCCGCGAGCGCATCGGCTTCGTGTTCCAGGCGTTCAACCTGCTGCCCTCGCTGACCGCCGAGCAGAACGTCGCCCTGCCCCTGCGGCTGGCCGGCCACCGACCCCCGAAGGCGCGGGTGCTCGAGGTGCTCGCGCAGGTCGGCCTCGGCGACCGGGCGCGGCACCGGCCGACGGAGATGTCCGGCGGCCAGCAGCAGCGCGTCGCCCTGGCGCGCGCCCTGATCACCCGCCCCGAGGTGCTCTTCGGCGACGAGCCGACCGGCGCGCTCGACTCGCAGACCAGCCACGAGGTGCTGACCCTGCTGCGAGGCATGGTCGACCAAGAGGGCCAGACGATCATCATGGTCACCCACGACCCGGTCGCCGCCTCCTACGCCGACCGCATCGTCTTCATCGTCGACGGCCGCGTCAACGGCGAACTCGTCGGTGCCTCCGCCGAGGACATCGCGGCGCGCATGACGAAGCTGGAGGCCGTGCCGTGCTGAGCACCGCCCTGCGCACCCTGCGCACCCGCTGGGTCACCTTCGTCGGCAGCTTCGTCGCCCTCTCGCTGGGCGTGGCGCTGATCGCCGTTATGGGGCTTGCCCTCGCGTCCTCGCTGGACGCCCCCGACCGCAGGCCCGAGAGGTTCGCCGCCGCGCCGGTCGTGGTCAAGGGCCAGGACGCCCTCACGGTCGCCACCTCGATCGGCGACCGCAAGCAGAAGCTCGCGCAGCCGCGCGCCGTGCCCGAGGACGTGGTGACCGGCCTCAAGCGCCTCGGCACCGTCGTCGAGGACCGGTCCTTCGCCGTACGGGCCCAGGGCGGGCCCGGCGATCTGGTGGGCCACCCCTGGTCCACCGCCGCCTTCGCGCCGTACCGCCTGGACGCGGGACGCGCTCCGAAGGCCGACGGCGAGGTCGTCGTCAGCGGTGACTGGGCAGAGACGGGAAGCAAGGTGGCGACCGACGGCGGCACCGTGACCGTCGTCGGCACCGTGGCCGGGCTCGGCTTCGAGGACGCCGTCTTCTACACCGACGCACGAGCCACTGAACTGAACCCGCGCAGCGTGCAGTTGGCGGTCGACGCCGACGCCGCAGCCGTACGCGACGCCGTCGACGGCAGCGACGGAGTGCAGGTCCTCACCGGGGACGCGCGCCGGTACGCCGACGCCGATCCCGAGCGGGACAGCGAGGCCCTCACCGCGATGAACGCCATGTTCGGCACGGCCGGCGGCGTCACCGGGTTCGTGTCGGTGTTCGTGGTGGCCTCCACCTTTGCGTTCGCCGTCGCCCAGCGGCGCCGCGAGTTCGGGCTGCTGCGCACCGCCGGTGCGACGCCCGGCCAGCTCCGCCGGATGGTCGTCTCGGAGGCCCTACTGGTCGGCGTGCTTGCCTCGGCCGCCGGCTGTGTGCTCGGCTCCTACGGGGCGCCGAAGCTCGCGCAATGGGCGGTCGACGAGGAACTCGCGCCCCGCTGGTTCACCATCGGCGACTACACCTGGCCGTACCACATGGCCTTCTGGACGGGTCTACTCGTCGCGCTGTGCGGGGTGCTCGCCGCGTCTTGGCGGGCCGGACGGACCGGTCCCGCCGAGGCGCTGCGCGAGGCGTCCGTGGACACCCGGGCGATGACGTGGGGCCGCTGGCTGCTCGGCGCGGCCCTGCTGCTGACCGCCATCGTGACGCTGGCTCTGGCCCTGGTGACCGACCCGAGCGACCTGTTGCACCGCAAGACCTATGTGAGCCGGCCGATGCTGCTGATCACCGCGGTGGCGCTGCTCGCGCCGGTGCTGGTGCGCCCGCTGGCCCGGCTGATCGCCTGGCTGCCGGCCCAACTGCCCGGCGCCACTGGGATGCTGGTGCGGGAGAACGCGGCCGCCGACGTCCGGCGCACCGCCTCCGTCGCGGCGCCCGTCCTGGTCACGGTCGCGCTGGCGGGCTCGCTGCTGGGCGCCACCGCCACCCTCAACGAGGCGAAGGCCACTGAGGTCCGCGAGCAGACGGCCGCCGACTTCGTGGTCACCCCTGCGGGCGACGCGGGCTTTGACGACGCGACGCTGAAGAAGCTCCGCGCTGTGCCCGGCGCCGAGGTCTCCGCGACCTCGTCGAGCGCCGTGTACGTCCTGGAGGAGGGCATGGCACTCATCAAGTCCGAGGCCCGCGCCGCCGACCCCGCGCTGCTCGCCGACACCGCCCGGCTGCCGCTGGCCGCCGGTAAGGCGAGCAACCTGGACGACGACTCGATCATCGTCAACGAGGAGTGGGAGCAGCACACCGTGGGTCGGCGGGTGGACTTCTGGCTCGGCGACGGCACGAGGAAGTCCCTGAAGATCGCCGCGGTCATGACCATCGGCACCGGCAACAACGGCGTCTACGTTACCCCCGCCAACGCCCCGCACGCGCCCGTCGACCGGGTCGACGTACGCCTCGCGTCCGCTGCCTCCGAGGTTGCCGTGGCCGCCGGACTGGAGGACGTGCTGCGGACGTCGGGCGGGCGGGTCCTCACCAAGGACGCCTGGGTGCAGGCGACGTACCCGGAGACCAACCGGACCACCCGGATGGGCTTCCTGCTGGTCCTCGGCATCGCCCTTCTGTACACGGGCATCTCGCTGGCCAACACCATGGTCATGGCGGCATCCGACCGCGTCCGCGACCTGGCCGTGCTGCGGCTGGCCGGGGCCACCAAGTGGCAGGTGCTGCGGCTGGTGGGCGCCGAGGCGCTGATGGTGGTCACGGTCGGCGGAGTGCTGGGACTCCTCGTGGCCGGGCTCAACCTGCTGGGCATGTGGAGCGCGCTCGGCCTGCTCTCGGTGTGGACCTCGATCGAGATCCCGTGGGCGACGCTCGGCGCGGCCGTCGCCGCCTGCGCGGTGCTCGCCGTGGTCTCGGCTGTCGCCCCGGCCGGCCTGTCCCTGCGCCGCAGGGCGGTGGAGCTGGCCGGCGTGCGAGAGTGACCCGCTGACCCGGCGCCGTGCGGTCCCTCCCCCGTCCCGTCCGGCGCCGCCCCGTTCCCTGTCGCGCGGTATCCATCCCCCGTGACCCGCGGCAGGGAGAACCGACGGCGAAGACGCCCGCGAAGGGCGTCCCCGCCGTCGGCCTGTGTCGGGGCAGTGCCTTCCCGTCAGGCGGCCGTCCGGTCCGACACCTCGGCCATCGGTGAACTCCAGGGCTTCCACATCCGTACGCGACTTCCTTACGGCGGGCCCGCAGCGCCCTCAGCGCCGGCCAGGGCCAGGGCCCGGTGCCTCCTGCACAACGGCGTTGCGCACGGGTCCTGGTTGGACGCGCCTGGCTTCCCCGCGAGCAGCGGCCAGCCCTGTCTGAGCTCCGTTTTTACGTCTCAGCTCGGTAGAGCGTGTTGCTGATGCGCCGCGGGGAAGCAACTGCTCCGTACAGGCATCCGAGCATGAGGATCGCGACGAGCAGTGAGCCTATTGCCGGCCAGTCGAGGACGACCTTTGCTTCGTAGGGCCATACGCGTGCCGCGACAAGGCCGGTGCCGGCGGCGAGGCCGACCACCACCGCGAGGATGGCGATGGCAAGGGACTGCCAGACGACCACGTTGCGGATGGTGCGCGGTGCGATGCCGAGGCGGTGCAGGCGAACGAGATCGGGGCGCAGCTCGGCGGCTGAGGCAGTGACGACTATGCCGAGCGTGGCAGCGAGGGCGGCGAGGGCCAGCCCGAGCATGAGGTACCAGAGGGTGGGGGGTGGTCCTTCGGGTCCTTTCTCGATCCGGACATCGGACATGAGGATGTTCACCGGTTCCAGCGCTTTCGCGAGTTCCTCGTCGAGCTGGGCGTTGGGGGCTTGGTCTTTGGTGCTTGCGATGACGGAGTAGTCGACAGGTTGGGCGCCCCAGGAGCGGACCGTGGCGGAGCTGACGTAGGCCGTGGCGCGGCTGCGTGTGGTGTCGTCCACCGGTTCTGTGACGGCAGTGGCGCCACTTACCTTGCGGCTTGTGTCGTACTGGTCGCCGTCGAGGGGGACAGCCAGGGTGATTTGGCCACCGTTGATGTAGTCGGGGGAGAGAGCGAGAACGTGGCCGCCCTGGAGGGTGTCGCGTTCTTGGCTGGTCCATTTCCTACCGGTAAGCGCTTTGAACTTTTCGGCGTCGTCGACGATCTCGATGGGCTGCACGCGGCCTTCCTGGCCGCTTCCGGGGCGCGGGGCGATGCTCCAGCCCTGAGCGAGAGCGGGGGTGGTCGCGTGGGCCAGACCGCGGCGGTCGGTCAGGGTCGTGCCCCGGACAATTGGGGTGTCTTCCGGCAGAGCTGATGCCATGGCCCGCTCGACGGCATGTGGTGTGCTGCCTGAGTACAGGGGGGCTTCGATCTGGCCCAAGTGGCGGCCGCCGACGTACGTGGATCGTTCCTGCGCGGCAACGCTCGACAAGGTGCCCAGAACACCGACTGCTACGGCGATGGAAACGGAACCGACAGCTACCGCTGAGACAGGCCGACGTGGGTCACGGGCGAAGACACGGAGGGCAATCCGGCCGCTGAAAGACCGGTCCACCAGGCGGGCAAGGAGCCGCAGGACGGTAGTTGCCTGGGTGAGGACCGCGGCAGAGAGGAAAGCGACACCCGCGACAGCACACCAAGCTGCGAGGTCACCGTCGAGGATCCCTCCGGCCAAGGCGAGGCAAACCGCGCCGAGACCGGCGAGCACGGGGGCTGCGGTAGGGCCGCGGCGGGCGGTTTCCCTGGGGGTGACACGGGTGCGGGCTCGGGCAGGTGCGCCCGCCGGGTATCGGGAGGCCAAGGCTGCGGTCGCCGTCGCGATCACCAAAGACAGCACGATGGTGACCAGGCCGTCGGACAACAGCGGGTCGTACGGAGAGATATCCCGGTGTGTCACAGAAGGCAGCAAGGGGCGTGCGGCAATACTGACTGCGCTGCCCAGGATCCAGCCGAGCGGTACCGCGACCAGGCTGGCGGCAAGAGCACCGGAGACTGCCGCGATGCGCAGAGCCCGATCAGGGATGCCCAGTGTGGAAAGGAGCGCAAACTCGCTGCGGATACGTCGCATCCGCAGCGTAAAGGCGCCGGCAGCCACCACGCCGAGCACAACGATCCCGGGGGCGAGGAGCAGGCCGGGTTCCCGCTCGACGAGGGTGCGGGCGTCCACTACGTCGTCGCGGGTTTCCAGCAGCAGCTGTCGCCCGGCGATCACCGCCTGGGCCTTGTCCATGTGGCTGGTGTCGCCAGACAGCAGAAGACCGTAGTCGGAGGGCATGACGTTGGTGGTGTTGGCACCGGTCTTCGGCCAGGCCCTCAGTTGTCCCGCGGCAGCAAGATAATCGTGGCTCTGATGTGCCAACGGGCTCTGTACCAAGCCCACGATATGAGTAGGTGACTCACGGGCCCAGCGGTACGGGAGCGCGTCTCCCAGGTGCAGATTCAGCTCTGCGGCCAGAGTGGATCCGATGGCGATCTCGCCGTGCTCCTGAGGGAAGCGGCCGCTGGTCACCCTGTACTTATCCTGGACCAGGGGGTTCGACCAATCCGTATCCTGGTAGTGCACGTCGATGGTGCGGTCCTTCGCCCAGACCGGGAACTCTGGGTTGCCTGCGACCGGAAGCGCGGCCAGGCCCGGTACTTTCTGTGCCAGCTCAACGCGCAATGCATCGGCCGATGCGGGATCCGAGGTGCTGACGTAGCCGTCGGCCTTCCCCATCACCTGGCTGGCACGCTGCTCCGCGGAGGCGGCCGTGGAGCTGAAAATCCCGGCGGTGGCAGTAGCCAACAGCACGGGCAATGCCAGCAGAACAAGCAAACCGACCCGGCGCCGCCCGCGGCCGGCCAGCGTCCGCCATCCCAAAAGGCGCAGGTAGCCCCAGGACCCGTTCACCCGCGCTCCCCCGAGTTCATAGGCTCGGTGACTGAGATCAGAACTCCATCACGCAGCTCCGCGATCTGATCCGCGTAGGCGAGGTTGGTGGTGTTGTGCGTACTGAGCACAACCGTGACTCCGTCATCGCGCAGCCCGCCCAGAATGTCCATGATCTCAGCTCCGGTCTTGGAGTCGAGAGAGCCGGTGGGCTCATCGGCCAGCACGAGTTTGCGCTCGCCGACGATCGCTCGGGCGATCGAGGCCCGCTGCTGCTGGCCGCCGGAGATCTCAGCAGGGAACCGTTCTTCCAGCCCTGACAGGCCGACCCGCGCCATCGCCTCGAGCGCCGCCCCGTGTGCCTGCTTCCGGGCGATCCCCGCACCTTCCAACGGCAGTCTCACGTTCTCCGCCAACGTGAGATCGGAGATCAGGCTGAAGTCCTGGTAGACGAAGCCGGTTTCGCGCAGTCGCAGAGCCGCCAGCTCTGCCTGCCCGCATGTGTGAACCGGGCGGCTGAGAACGTCCAGCTGTCCGGAATCGACACTCTCCAGTCCCGCAATCAGATGCAGCAGCGTGCTCTTGCCGGAACCGCTCGGCCCGACCAGCGCGGTCATCGTCCCCGCAGGGACTGTCAACGAGACTCCGCTCAGGGCAAGCACCCGCTGCCGCCCCGCGGTTTCCATCGGTGGTTGCGACTCCTGGAAGGAGTCCGTCCGATGCCGAAGTATCCGCCGAACCGGCTGCCGCTGTCGGTGCCCAAGGAGTAC
>NZ_JBSFYR010000170.1:0-7856 GCF_053599875.1 Streptomyces sp. NPDC005151
ACGCCCCGCACCCCACCACCACGTGGGCAAACCACCCAAAACGAATGCCCGACGGAACGCAAGAAAGGATCAAGCACCTTAAACGTCAAGCTGAGAGCGGGGCGGCCGGGTCACTCCCCCGCGTCGCCGTCGACGGCCTCGCGTATCAGGTCGGCATGACCGTGGTGACGGCCGGGCTTCAGCAGGGCCAGTTGCCGGTGGCCAGGAAGCGTCGGATCGTCGCGGCGTACGGGGCGATGTCCAGGCCCTGTTCGGCGAGCCAGTTGTCGGAGTAGTACTTGTCGAGATAGCGCTCTCCGGGGTCGCAGAGCAGTGTGACGATGCTGCCGGTGCGGCCCTGGTCCACCATTTCGGCGACGAGTTTGAACGCGCTCCACAGCCCGGTGCCGGTGGAGCCGCCCGCCTTGCGGCCGATGGCCTGTTCCAGGGCGCGCACAGCAGCGACGCTGGCCGCGTCCGGCACCTTCATCATCCGGTCGATGGCGCCGGGTACGAAGCTCGGTTCCATCCGGGGCCGGCCGATCCCCTCGATGCGTGAACCGCAGTCGCTGGTGGCGAGGGCGTTGTGGTCGGTCCAGCCGTCGAAGAAACAGGAGTTCTCCGGGTCGGGCACACAGATCCGGGTGTCGTGCTGCATGTAGTGCACATAGCGGGCTATGGTCGCCGAGGTGCCGCCCGTCCCTGCGGTGGCGACGATCCAGGTGGGTTCCGGATAGCGCTCCAGCCGCAGCTGCTGGTAGATCGACTCGGCGATGTTGTTGTTGCCGCGCCAGTCGGTGGCCCGCTCGGCGTAGGTGAACTGGTCCATGTAGTGGCCCCCGGAGTCGGCGGCGAGCCTGGCGGACTCCTCGTACAGCTTCTGGGCGTCGTCGACGAAGTGGCACTGACCGCCGTGGAATTCGATCAGCCGGCACTTCTCGGAGCTGGTGGTGCGGGGCATCACCGCGATGAACGGCACCCCGATCAGCTTCGCGAAATACGCCTCCGAGACGGCCGTCGAACCGCTGGACGCCTCGATCACCGGCCTGCCCGGCCGGATCCAGCCGTTGCAGAGCCCGTAGAGGAAGAGCGAGCGGGCCAGCCGGTGCTTGAGACTGCCCGTGGGGTGCGTCGACTCGTCCTTGAGGTAGAGATCGATCCCCCAGGCCTCGGGCAGCGGGAAGCGCAGCAGATGCGTGTCGGCGGAGCGGTTGGCGTCGGCCTGGACCTTGCGGACGGCCTCCTTCAGCCAGGCCCTGTAGTCATGGTCGGTGCGGTCGATATCGACGGTCGCCGTGACCTCGCCGTCGGGCCTGCGCTCACTGGTGTTCATCAGCACGCTCCTGCTCGTCGTGACCGGACTTGCGGGCCACCGGCCCCCGGACTCCGCATCCCACGATAGGCCCCCTACCTGCACAAACTTTGACTTTGGGGATCCATAGCACTGCCTTGGTGCCGGGGAGCGGGACGACTTCGGCACGCCGTGGCGCATTCGCGACATGCTGCCTCGCTGCGACCTGGTGCGCCTGCGGCCGTGTGGGCAGACTGACCCTCAGAAGCGTAACGAAGGGGGCGAACCAGCCATGAAGGAAACGGAGTTCAGCGCGACGGGGGTACGGATCGAGCGGTGGGCCCGGTCGCTCACCAGGGCCGGTCAAGTGATCGTCAAGGACGGCCGGGTGGCACTGCTGACCAGTTACGGGCGGGAGATCGACAGCGCCCCGGCGGGGGCGGTTCGTGCGCGCAGGCCATGGTTCGCCGGGGTCGACTCGACGGTGGCGCGGGTCAACGGGACGTGGTACCGGCTGACCATGGGGCAGCGCGACCGTGGGCCGGCCCGTGCGGGGCCGTCGCGACGTTTCCTGGAGGCGCTGCGCAGCGCGGGCGGCCGACCGGGCCGAGGAGCGGGGCCGGCCGGGCGGGGCTGACGGTGCGCCACGGCCGGCTCACTGCGAGTTGCGGAGCCCTGACCCCTGGGCGACATTGGAATCGCGTCACTCATGGTTTACCGGCGGTGACACTGTGATCCAGCCCGCCGGACCAGGAACGACAGACGGCCACCCGCCAACTCCGTTCCGTCGTCTTCTTCCGGACCTATTTCGGGGAGTCGCAGCCGTGATCAGCGAGCCAAGCAGGCACTGCACGGTGGAGCTCCAGGCCCTGCCGTCGCGGATCGGTCAGGTCCGCAGAATCATCTCGGCGCAATTGCGCTACTGGCATCTCGACCCTCTGATCGACCAGGCAGCGCTCGGCGTCACGGAGCTTCTGACCAATGTCCACCGGCATGCACAGCCGGACAAGACGTGCACCGTCGAGATAGAGCTGCTGCTCGAACGTCTGACGGTCTCCGTCCATGACCATGACCCGCGGCTACCGACCGTGCGCGCGGCCGACGCCTCCAGCACCTCGGGGCGCGGACTCGCGATGATCGCCGCGGTCAGCGAGAGCTGGGGGTTCCGACCGTGGGGCCGGGCCGGGAAGGTCGTCTGGTTCACGCTGCCGGCTCCTTCTCCGACGGTGGCTCTGCCGCCGAACTCGCTGTACGGGGCGACGACCGACGGCCCGTTCTGTGCCGTGACCACCACGTCTCCCCGGGAGGCCGTGGCGCACACCGACGCCCGGTCCGCCGTGGTCGGTTAGGGCCTGATCCGAAAGACAGGTCCTGGACGCAGCGAGGAGCGGGGCGCCCGCGGGCGCCCCGCTCCTCGCTGCCTGTGTTCAGTCGGCGGCGATGGCACGGAGCACGTCCAGGCGCGCCGCACGCCGAGCCGGTCGCCAGCCGGCCAGCACCCCGGCGGTGATCCCCACCAGCGCGACCACCAGCAGCCGTGTGGGCGGCAGCGCGAAGGCGAACGGGGTGTCGCCCGCACCTTCGGACGCCTTCACGAGCACCCAGCCGAGGAAGCCGCCGAGCAGCAGACCGCCTGCTGTGCCGAACGCGGCGACCAGGACGGATTCCCAGCGGACCATGGTCCGCAGCTGACTTCTGGTCTGTCCGACGGCCCGCAACAGGCCCAGTTCCCTGGTGCGTTCATGGATGGCCAGGGTGAGGGTGTTGGCGATGCCGAGCAGGGCGATCAGTACGGCGAGTGCCAGCAGCGCGTAGACCAGCGTGAGCATCATGTCGATGGAGCCGGCCGAGGACTGCGCGTACTCGCCGCGGGTCTGTACGTCCGGACTGCCGTACGCCGCGGCGGTCTTCTTGACTGCCGCCTTTCCGTCGGCGGTCGACACCCCGTCCTTGAACGACACGGCGATGAGCGTGTCGGAGTCCTGTGCGCGGTGCGGCGCCCAGGCCTGCCGGGTGATGACGTAGGTACCCGCCAGTTCCGACCGGTCGTAGACCGCGCGGACCGTGAAGGTCTGCTGCTTGCCGTCGGTGAAGGTGAGCCGGGCGGTGGAGCCGGTGTGCAGACCGCGCTCGGCTGCCTCCGCCTCGGACACGGCGATGCCGTTCGGGCCCAGTGCGTTCATGGATCCGCGGACCGGGCCGAGGTCGAAGACCCTGGCGAGCGCGGCCGGGTCGGTGACGGTCAGGGCGCGTCCCGCACCGTTGACCTCCGCAACGCCCTTGCCGAGGCCGACCGCGGTGGACACTTCGGGCAGCCGGCCGACGGCGGGCGCGAGTGCGGGGCTGAGACCGCTGCCACCGGCGCCGAACGCGGGTGCGCTGATGGCGACATCACCGGCGAAGGAGCGGTCCACGGTCTGGTTCATGGTGGCCTTCAGCGAGGCGCCGAAGACGGTGAAGAGCGAGACGACCGCGACGCCGATCATCAGCGCGGTCGCGGTGGCGGCGGTCCGCTTGGGGCTGCGGAGCGCGTTGCGCCTGGCCAGTGCGCCGGTGACACCGCGCAGCCGGTCGAGTGGAGCGCCGAGGATCCGTACGGCGTATGTGGAGGCGGCCGGGCCGAGCACCACGAAGGCGGCGAGCGCCAGGACCGCACCGGCGGCCGACGGCCAGACGGACGGATGGGCAAGGACGCCGGTCAGGATGGTGCCGACCGCCACGAGCAGCAGCATGACACCGGTGACGGTGCGGGTCCGGGAGGCCGCCGAGTCGTCGACGGCGGTCTCGCGCAGGGCCGCGAGCGGTGCGGTGCGTCCCGCGCGGACGGCGGGCAGGAGAGCCGAGCCGAGACAGACGAGTACGCCGACGGCGAGCGGAAGCAGCAGCGAGATCCCGCTGATCACCAGCGCGCCGTCGGGGAACGGGAAGCCGACGGCGGGGAACAGCGCCTGCAGTCCGGCGGCGATCCCGATGCCCCCAGCCAGTCCGGCGGCGGAGGCGAGCACGCCGACCGCGGTTGCCTCGACGAGGGCCGAGCCGAGGATCTGACGGCGGGACGCGCCGAGGGCGCGCAGCAGGGCATTCTCCCGGGTGCGCTGCGCGACGACGATCGCGAACGTGTTGTGGATGGAGAAGGTGGCGACCAGCAGGACGATCCCGGAGAACACCAGCAGCAGCGTGGTGAACAGGCTGAGGAACGCACCGGAGATCATGCTCTGGTTCTCGGCGGCGGAGGCCTGTCCGGTGATGGCCTGCGTGTCGGCGGGCAGCACGGGAGTCAGCGCGTCCACGAGTTCCTGCTGGCTGGTGCCCGGGCGGGCGCGCACCTGGATGCTCGACGCCTCGCCGGGCTTCGGGGTCAGGTACTTCTCGGCGTCGGCCTGCGTCATCCCGGTGAAGGTGACCTGGCCCATGCCGTCCTCACCGCCGAAGGTGGCCAGGCCGACGACGGTGACGCGCACGGGGTCGGGGGTGCGCAGTACGGTCGTGTCGCCGATCTTCAGCCCTCCCCTGTCGGCGGTGCCGCGGTTGATGACGACCTCGCCGGACCGGGACGGGGCGCGCCCCTCGGCGAGCGTGTAAGGGTTGAGCTTCGGGTCCTGGATCCAGTTGCCGGCGACGGTGGGCGGGCCCTGGCCGCCGATGGGCTTGCCGTCGGCGCCGATCAGCTGCCCGGCGCCCTGGATGTCGGGAGCCGCGGCGGCGACGCCCGGCGTCTGCTCGATCGTCTTCACGAGGGTGGTGCTCACCGGCTGCCGGGTGCCCTGCCCTTCACCGGGCACGGTCACCACATTCGTACTGCGGACGACCGCGTCCGTACCGGCGGCGGCGTTCGCGAACATCGTGTCGAAGCCGGCGCGCAGGGTGTCGCCCATGACGAGCGTGCCCGCGAGGAAGGCGACGCCGAGCAGAACGGCGGTGAACGTGCCTGCGAAACGACGCTTGTGGGCGCGGAGCGAGGAGACGCTGAGGCGCACGGAGGCGCGGGCGCCGGTCATGGCGTCACCGCCGTTGCGCCCGGCGACGGGTCGAAGGCCTTGAGCCGGTCGAGCACGCGCTCCGCGGTGGGGTCCGGCATGCGGTCGACGAGGCGCCCGTCGGCGAGAAAGACGACCTCGTCCGCGTGGGCTGCGGCGACCGGGTCATGGGTGACCATGACGACCGTACGGGAGGTCCGGCGAACGGTGCGGCCGAGGAGCCGCAGCACCTCCTGTCCGGCCCGGGAGTCGAGGTTGCCCGTCGGTTCGTCGGCGAAGACGACGTCGGGGCTGCCCGCGAAGGCGCGGGCCACGGCGACCCGCTGCTGCTGTCCGCCGGAGAGTTCGCCGGGCCGGTGGTGCAGCCGGTCCCGCAATCCCACGGTGTCGATGAGCGCGTCGATCCACTCCCGGTCGCCGCGCTCCCCCGCGAGATCGATGGGAAGGGTGATGTTCTCGGCGACAGTGAGAGTCGGGATGAGGTTGAAGGCCTGGAAGACGAAGCCGATGCGCTGTCGGCGCAGCAGGGTGAGCCTGCGGTCGTCGAGCGCGCTGAGGTCCGTGTCGCCGATGAGAGCGGAACCGGAGGTGAGCGTGTCGAGTCCGGCGGCGCAGTGCATCAGGGTGGATTTTCCGGAGCCGGAGGGCCCCATGATCGCGGTGAAGCGGCCGGCCGGGAAGTCGACGCTCACCCCGTCCAGGGCCCTGACCTCGGTGTCGCCCGTGCCGTAGACCTTCACGGCGTCGACGACGCGGGCGGCGGTGGCGGCGCCGGTGCGGATGGTCGTGGTCATGCCGCACCTCGCCGGCCGGCAGGGCCGAACTGCTCGTCCAGGACGGAGAGCCGGCGCCAGTACTCGTCCTCGTCGATCTCGCCCGCGGCGAAGCGGCGGCCGAGCAGAGTGATGGGCGACTGTTCTCCGAGGGCGGCGGGGCCGCTGTGCGCGGCGCGGGGGCCCCAGGGGCCGCATCGGCCGCCTCGCCACACGGTATGGCGCAGCACGGTGACGACGGTGACGGCGACGGCCGCCCAGACCAGCGGGAAGAGGAAAATCCACGGCCCGGGTCCACCGGAGTAAGCCAGGGTGTTCATCTCGGTCAGCTCCCTCGGTTCAGAGTTCTCGGTCGGCGTTCTTCCGACGCTTCCGAGCCTGGCCCCGGGAAGGGGTCCGAGTCGTCGTACGGCCAGCGGCAGTGCACGTACCCCCGCGGGAGTACGTGGCGGTCCGGCGGCTGCTCCCGTTGGGTGGCCAACATCCCCGATTTCTGTACCTACTAGTATGTACAGTGCGCTTCATGAGTACTCCGGATCGTCTGATCGAAGCCACCCAGGAGCTCCTGTGGGAGCGCGGCTATGTGGGCACGAGCCCCAAGGCCATCCAGCAGCAGGCGGGCGCGGGCCAAGGCAGCATGTACCACCACTTTGCGGGCAAGCCCGACCTGGCGCTGGCGGCCATCCGCCGCACGGCCGCGGCGATGCGGGCCACGGCCGAACAGGTGCTGGGCGGCCAGGGATCGGCGTACGAGCGGATCTCGGCTTACCTCCTGCGCGAGCGTGACGTACTGCGCGGCTGCCCGGTCGGCCGGCTGACGATGGACCCGGATGTCATCGCCAGCGACGAGCTGCGCGCCCCGGTCGGCGAAACGATCGGCCGGCTGCGCGGACGGCTCGCCGAGATCGTCCAGGAGGGCCTGGACCAGGGCGAGTTCGACAGGACGCTGGTGCCCGACGAGATCGCGGCAACCGTGGTCGCGACGGTACAGGGCGGCTATGTGCTGGCCCGCGCCTCGGGCTCGACGGCGGCCTTCGACGCGAGCGTCAGGGGGCTGCTCTCCCTGCTGGCTCCGCGAACCGGCTCCGGTTCCGCTGGCTGACCCCCTCTCACGCACCACTACTGCCTGAGGAGTACACCGCACGTGCACATCACCAGGAACCGTCCGGACACCTGGTCCGGACCGGCCGAGCACTTCAACGGCACGGTCTGGCTCGACGAGATCGCGGCGCCCGAAGCACCCTCCCGGCTGCGGATGTTCAACGTCCACTTCGCCCCCGGCGGCCACACCGCCTGGCACCGCCACCCGCACGGCCAGGTCCTCCATGTCACCGAGGGCGAGGGGCTGGTGCAGCGCAGGGGCGGCCCGGTCGAACCGATCCGCGCGGGCGACACCGTCTGGATCGAGCCGGACGAATGGCACTGGCACGGCGCCACTCCACGCACCTTCATGACCCATCTCGCCGTCGTCGAGGCAGCCGATGACGGCACCACGGCCGACTGGCACACGCATGCCGACGTCAATGAATACCCCGCCTGAGGAGTACACGATGCATGCCATGCAGTACGAGATCACCCTAGTGAACGAGACAATACGCCATAGCATTTTGCGGCGACCTGCGGACGCAAAGAGCCCCGCTCCTCCAGGGGAAGGAGCGGGGCTCAGCGGGCGTACAGGGACCGTGCCGAGATCGCATCGGGCGTGGTCCCTGCCGCCCCCCACGCGACGGCTGTGATGAGCGGGTCTGTACAGCTAACGGTGGAACTCGGTCGGATTTCTTTAGCGGCGTCCGGCGGTGAGCCGGCCGTCGAAGGCGATGTCGAAGGCCTGGGGTG
>NZ_JBSFYR010000171.1:0-7853 GCF_053599875.1 Streptomyces sp. NPDC005151
AGTTCGCCATCAAGCGACGAGACAAGCCGCGCACTCCCAGTAACGTCCGCTACTCGCTGAAAGTCACCCGACACCCGCCCCCACCTGCGGAAACGACCTAACTCACCGGCATTGCCAGCTCAGGGGATGCAATGGACTTCGAGATACGCGCGGACCGGGGGCCGCAGGGGCGTAGGAAGCTGACCCGTGAGCGGGCGGCATACTTCCAGCTCATGCAGCAGGGCTACAGCAGCAGGGAAGCCTGCCGGATCGTCGGCATCGACGTGCGGACGGGCAAGAAGTGGCGCAACGGATCACATGCGCACATCGGCAAGAAGAAGGCGGCGCCTCCGATCTACCAGGAGGCACCGCCTTCTGGCCCGTCCCGCTACCTGCGTGAGGCCGACCGCATCCACATAGCCGACCGTCTGCGGGAGAAGGCCACGGTCCGCGTGATCGCCGCCGAGCTGGGCACCACAGCTTCTGATCGCTGCGACCGTGGTCTATCTACTGGACCGCTGGGCCTGCCACGCCTACCTGCAGTCACTGCGGCCCGGTCGTGAACACATCGCCAAGCGCCCCAAAATGGCCCCGCTCGCGGCCAAGAAGATCGACGAGTGTGCAGTCACTGAACAGTGGCAAACCATTGGATACCGCAGCGCGGGAAGGGCCGACCGCTTCGTCGGTGCCGGCCTCGACGCATGGCGGAGGGGAGCAACCCGCATCCAGCTGGCATCAGCCCGCACCACCGACGAGGACAAGAAGCCCTTGAGCGGGGTCGGCGACACCGACCTCGACGGGTACCAGAAGTTCGAGGCTGACGAGCTGCTTGACAAGGTGCGGGACGAGTTGGAGGACCTGAGCGGGATTCTCATCGAGACTCACGCGCTGCCAAATTGCGACGTGGCCGAGTTCCTCGGCGTCCCCCAGAGCCGATGGAAGAAGCTGAGCCGCGACGTCACTGGCAGCGCCAAGGCCGGGTGGCCGGAGGCGACCGAGATGTGTACCGAGGCCCGGGAGGCGCCACATGGACCTGCGCGTGGGCCCGCACCACCTGTGCCCGTTCTACGAGCAGAAGTGGGAACTCCTCAACGGCTACCCCGGCGGCACACCGTCCATCATCAACCAGGCCTTCGGCAACTCGTTCTACCGCACCGCGGACGGCCGCTGGATGATGCCCTTCAACATCTACCCCAACATCAAGGTGGCCGCCCAGAAGCTCTTGGGCGTGGGCGAGGACCCGGAGGCGGTCGCCGCGGCGATCTCCAAGTGGAACGCCCGGGAACTGGAAGAGGCCGGCGCGAAGGCCGGGGCCGTCATGCCGATGGTGCGCACACCCAGCGAGCTCCTGACGGAGCGTCAATACGCCGACTTCCTGGCCGACATGCCGCTGGTGGAGATCACCCATGTCGGCGACAGCGACCCCGAGCCGCTGCCCGAAGGCGCCACCGCCCCGCTCGACGGTGTCCGCGCGCTGGGCATGGGCCACATCATCGCCGGCGCGGGCGCCGGACGCGCCATGGCACTGCACGGCGCCGATGTCCTCAACATCTGGCGGCCCTACGAGCTCGAGCACGACGTCACGTACCTCACGACGGGTGTCGGTGTCCGCTCGACGACGCTGAACCCGCACGTGGAAGAGGGCCTGGCCCGCATCCACGAACTCCAGGCCGGCGCCGACGTCTTCTTCGCCAACCGCCGCCCCGGCTTCCTGGACTCCATCGGCCTTTCCGAAGAGGAGGCCATCGCGCGGCGCCCGGGTCTGGTCTACGCCACCGTGTCGCTGAACGGGCAGAGCGGTCCGTGGAAGGACTACCTCGGCTTCGACCAGACCGCCGGCGCGCTCACCGGCCTGCTGCACCTGGAGGGCGACGGCGACACTCCCGCCCTGCCGCCCATCAGCGTGGTCAACGACTACCTCGTCTCCTGGTTCATGACCGCCGGCATCACCGAAGCCCTGCGCCGCCGCGCCGTCGACGGCGGCAGCTACCGCGTCCACGTCTCCCTCTCCCGCGTCGCCCTGTGGATCCTCAGCATGGGCATCTTCGACAAGGCCTACGCGACCCGGACCGCCGGCACCGGCGAACTCCACGCCTACCCCGACCCCGAGGTCTTCGCCGCCGAGACCCCGCTCGGCCACTACCAGGGCATCACCGACCAGGTGAAGATGTCCGGCACTCCCGGCTCCTACCGGCACATCCTCGTTCCCCGCGGCTCCGGTCGCCCGGAATGGCTGCCGCTCGGCTGACGGCCGCTCGGGCTGCTTCCCGGCCCGCAGGTGGAGGCACCGGCCTCGGTCTGAGGGCCGGCTGTCGAAGGCTGCCGGGCCCGACCCGGCAGCGCGGCAGGGCATCGCGATTCCGCGGCGTCCGGCCCCGGCCCGCCCGAGCCTCGCCGAGCCCGTCCGCGGCCCGCCCCCCTCGATCCGCTTGGGCGGGCCGGTGTCGCAGCCGGGAAGTATCCCCAAAGTCCACTCTGATCCGTTTACGAGCACGTTGTGGAGGAATCAGGTGGATAGAACTATTCAGCCGCCGGGGCCTCACCATGCACAGCTTCACCTCTGGCCCATGCGGTTCCCCTCAAGCGAGAAAGGATGCAGATCATGACAACACAAGCACCCGAGCGCACCCTGGACGCCCTCGCGCATGGCGAGCACCCGGTCTTCGAGCAGCTCGCGCGGATGACCATCGAGACGCTGCCCAACTCCGGCCTGGACGAACGCACGTACCACCTCGTACGGCTGGCTTCGCTCATCGCCATGGACGCCGCCCCGGCCTCGTACCTGGCCAATCTCAGTGTGGCGAAGGAAGCCGGCCTGACCGCCGAGGACGCCAAGGCCGTCTGCGTGGCGATCGCACCGATCGTCGGCAGTGCGCGGGTGGTCGACGCGGCAGGCAGCGTTCTGCGCGCCCTCGGCTTCGCCGAGAGCATCGATGAGCAGGGGTTGTGACCAGCACCGGCGGACGGTCTGCCACACCGAGGAGGAGTTCCGGCGCGCCAAGGAGCAGATCCTGCGCCGAGTCCCCCTACATCAGGGAGCAGGTGAACCCTGACTCCCGACCCGGGTGACGGGCACGCGTCCGACGCGACGGGCAGTACGGCGGGAAGCATCATGAATGCACCATCCAATTTTGCGACGCCTCATGGGCTGGCCGACCCCAATGACACGTTGGCCGATCTGGGCGGCTCATGGACGTGGACACTCGGGATCGCACTGGTGACCCTGGCGGCAGGGATCGTCGTGCTCGTCTGGCCGGACGAGACACTGCACGTCCTGGCGGTCGTCCTCGGCCTCTACCTGCTTATCTCGGGTGCCTTCCGCTTCGTCACGGCCTTCTCCCGGGACAGCGAGGGCAGCAGGACGGCGATGCGGGCGCTGGTTGCCGTACTGGCCATCCTGGCGGGCGTCCTGTGCCTGCGACACCCACTGCAGACCACCGCGGTGCTGTCGCTCATCCTCGGCGCCTACTGGCTGGTGTCGGGCCTGCTTGTGGCCTTCCTTGCCGGCTGGGGACGCGACATGCCGCATCGGGGGCTGGCCTTCGCCCTGGCCGCCCTCGGGATCGTGGCCGGCATCGTCGTGCTCGCGTATCCCGTGGAATCCGCGGTCGCGCTGGCCAGGCTGCTGGGGCTGTGGCTCGTCCTGCTGGGCCTGGGCGAAGTGGCGATGGCGTTCACACGGCGATCCGCAGCCAAACGCTCCGCGCCCAGCGCCCGGCTGTCGACGTAGCGAAGGAATACACCGGGCCCGCTACAACAGTGAGGACCAGCACCCCCACGACCGAGTGACATCACAACACGTCGCGGTACAGGCGAGCAGGGCCGGGCGACCATGTGTGCCCATGTCTACAGGTGCATGCCCTGTCCCTCGGCCTCGTCGGGAGGGCGCCCTCCTGGTGAGGCGGTCCGTGGGCTGGTAGCGGGTGTTCACCAGGGCGCCGATGATGATCGGGCCGAGGATTCTTGGCGCTCTCACGTCGTCGTGGACAAGGACTGCAGCTCCAAGGCCATCCGCGCCCGCCTGTGTGGATCCAGGGCCTCGCCCGCACAGTCCCCGGGCGGGTCGACCGGATCGCCGACCGGCCCCGACGCGGCAGCCGGGGCTCCTTCACCCTCGTATCCCTGCTGATGCGGGCGTGACAGCTGACACCCCTTAGTGATGGCCCTTCTCGTGACCTTGCTTCTGCTTCCCGTGCCCCTCCTCCTGCTCGTCGCCCAAGGTGTCGGCCGGGGATGCGGACGGGGTGAACTCGCGGGACGCCGGGGCAGGGTCGGTGGTGGAAGTGTCCGCTGACGAGGAAGGCGCCGGGAGTTGGGACTGTCTCCCGTCAGGGGAGAACAGCCCCATGCCGAGCAGTGTGGAGGCAACGAAGACACCGAGCCCGGCGATCGCGACAGTCAGCCTCCGGTGCTGCCGCACAAGCGCCCGCACGCGTGCGGGCATCGATCGGACCTGAAGCGCCGCGGGCCGCTGCCCCTGCGGGGCTCGGTGTCGTCGATCCGCGGTGATCGGCTGATGCGTGGTGCGGGGCAGCGCGTACTCCGTGGCCGTGCCCGCCTCACGGGAAGTAGGCATCCGGTACGCGCCCTCGAGCCAGGCCGGACTGGTGAACCAGTCGGCGACATCCTGTGCGCTGGGGCGGTCCTCAGGCTGCTTGGCCAGCATCCGGAGCAGTTGCTCCTCGAACGCGCCGGGCAGCTCCGGGCGTCGCAGCGACGGAGGCGTCGGCGGAGCGGTGACGTGCAGGTGGAGCAGGGCCGCCGCGTTGCCCGCCTGGAAAGGGGCTTCACCCACCAGCAGTTGATAGAGGACGCAGCCGAGAGCGTAGACGTCGGAGGCGGGCCCGGCAGGCCGGCCGAGCGCTCGCTCGGGGGCGAGGTAGAGGCTGGTGCCCACAATCTGACCGGCGCCGGTGAGGGCGGTCGATGCCTCGTCGACGAACCGGGCGATCCCGAAATCGCCGATCTTGACCGTCCCACCGGCATCCTGCATCAGGTTGCCGGGTTTGATGTCGCGGTGGATTACACCCTGCCGGTGGGCCGCGGCCAGGCCGGCCGCTATCTGACCGGCGACGCCGGCGACCCGTTGCGGACTGAACGTTCCGGTCGCCCCCAGAACCTGGGCCAGGCTCGCCCCGTCGACCAGTTCCATGACGAGGTACAAACGGTTGTTCCAGAAACCGAAGTCGAACACCGTAACAACGTTCGGATGGTTGAGCTTTGCGGCTGTCTGCGCCTCCAGGCGAAAGCGTGCGGTCGCCTGCTCGTCGGCTCCGCCGTCAAGCATCAGCTTCACCGCCACCGGGCGGCCCAGCACGTCGTCCGCGGCCCGCCAGACCTCACCCATCCCGCCACGGCCGATCTCTGCTTCCAACCGGTATCGATCCGCCACCAGCACTCGCAGACCACCCTCAGTTTCGTTCAGTCATCTCGCAGCCGCCCGGACAGGCTCTCCCTGGCTCGGGCCCGAGCCACGCACCAGCGTAATGATCTTCGCAGGCCGCCGACCTGCCGGCCGGGACGGCATCGGCCCGGATGCCCGGAGGGCCGCGACGGCGGGAAACCGGCGCGCGGGCCAAGGCCCTCGGGAGGACCGGCCAAGACGCGGCGCCAACACCCCGGGGTGGCCACCCCGGCCGCCCTCGCCCGGCTCCGCCGGGTGATCGCGCCGTCTCCGCACGGGAAAACTCCCCCTTGCTTGTCACTGTCATGCCATACGCTGCCCGAGAGCAGCCGCGCCCCGCGCGTCACCGCACTCCGCGGTCACGTCCGGGTGCTGCGCGGCGCTCTCAACTCCCGGTCATCCACCGGGTTTTCTCGTGGGGGTAAAAACACTGTGCGCACGCGCAGCATCTCGACCGCGACAGCGCTCGCGGTCCTCTTCAGCTCAGCGGTACTGAGCGTCGCCGCGGCCGGTCCCGCGTCGGCGGTCACCGCGACCGTCGGCTCGCCCGCGGGCATCGTCGTCGACGGCGTCGGCCAACGGGTCTTCGTCGGCGACGACACGAACGACAGGATCATCGCCGCCGACTACAACGGCAACCTTGTCGACTCGGTGAGCGGCATCGACGGGATCTTCGACCTGGCCCTGTCCGACGACGGCACCACCCTGTACGCGGCGGCGCGGGTCAGCCACGAGATCGTGGCTCTCGACGCGGCCACCCTCGAAGTCAAGGCCCGGTACCCCGTGGCCACCGGCATCGGCCCGCTGTACGTCGAATTCGCCGGCGGCAAGGTCTGGTTCGCCTACGAAGACCAGTCGGACGGCGACGGCAACCTGGGCTCGGTCGACCCGGCGGTGGGCCCGGCCGACGGGACCGACCCGGTGACGCTCGGGCAGCTCCCCGGGGATTCCGGAGTCGGGAGCCCGCCGCTCCTCGACACCGACCCGTCCGCACCCGGACTGCTGGCCGTCGGCGCGACCGACTTCTTCGACACGACCAAGGACCTGATGGCCGTCGTCGACGTCTCCGGCGCCACGCCCCAGGTGACCGCCTGGCACAACGGCGACTACTCGCTGAACTACGTCAGCGACATCGACCTCGTGCCCGGCGCCCCGCAGGTGCTGGTCGACGGCACGGACCGGCACGCCTACGCGGACGGGAAGTTCACCGCCGCCGGCGCCTACCCGGCCGGGCAGCGCGCGGACATCGCGCCGAACGGTCTGGTCGCCCAGATCAGCGGCGCGAACGTGGCGGTCTACCGGCCCGGCGCGACCAAGCCGATCCGCACATACGCCGCCGACACCTCCACCCTCGCCTGGGCCCCGGACGCCTCCCGGATCTTCGCGCTCGTGACCTCGCCCGGCGGCTACACCCTCAAGGCGCTCACCGACCCGGCGCTGAACGTCCCGAGCCTGACGGTGAACGCGCCGTCGACCGCCACGCGCGGCAAGCAGCTCACCGTGACCGGGAAGCTGTCGGCGACGGTGCCGCTGCCGAGCGGTGTCAAGCTGCAGGTCACCCGCACCGACCCGGAGAGCCCCAGCGGCAAGGCGCTGCCCGCCGTCACGGTGAAGGCGGACGGCTCGTACACCTTCACCGACACCCCGCCGGCCGGCGGCACGGTCACGTACAAGGTCGCCTACGCAGGCGACGCCGCGCACACGGCGGTCAGCGCGTCCGACAAGGTCACGGTTCCCCGCACGAAACCGACGCTGACCCTGAACAAGAACGGCAACGTCTACAACTACGGCGCCGACGTCTCCTTCACCGCGCACCTCGGCTCGACGTACAAGAACCGCACGATCGAGATATGGGCGAACCCCTTCGGCGGCGACAAGCCCAACAAGCTGCTGAAGACCGGGAAGGTCAACTCCAGCGGCAACATCTCCGCGACGGTCGACATGACGCGGGACACGGATGTCACCGCGGTCTTCAAGGGGGACACCCGCACCGCGCCCAGGACGGTGAAGTCCACGGCGTACGCCCGGGTCAAGGTTTCCACCGCCGTCTCCAAGCACTACAAGACGGCCAAGATCGGCTCGACGTCGTACTACTGGTTCCACAAGAGCACCGACCCGCTGCTCACGACGACCATGACCTACTACAAGGGGCGTAAGCAACGCTTCGACCTGCAGGTCTACTCGGGCGGAAAGTGGTACTCCGCCGGCTCGCAGTACTTCGCGCTCGGCACGAACGGAAAGTCGGTCGTACGCCTGGTGGCGCCGGGGCAGTCCGGCATCAAGGCGCGCATGCGGTCGGTGTACGTCAACGGGTCGTCCGGCGACACCGTGAACACCACGACGTACGGGTCCTGGAAGTACCTGTACTTCTCCAACTAGAAGACTGCTGAAAATCTTTTGCGTTCTGGCCCCGGACCGGCAGGTCCGGGGCCAGTCTTGTGAGCATGCAGGGGGAATGGGCCGGGGAGAT
>NZ_JBSFYR010000172.1:0-7848 GCF_053599875.1 Streptomyces sp. NPDC005151
GTGAC
The DNA here is from genome assembly GCF_053599875.1 of Streptomyces sp. NPDC005151. Classification (NCBI taxonomy): domain Bacteria; kingdom Bacillati; phylum Actinomycetota; class Actinomycetes; order Kitasatosporales; family Streptomycetaceae; genus Streptomyces; species Streptomyces sp. NPDC005151. The sequence continues at coordinate 6 of NZ_JBSFYR010000172.1, forward strand.
GAACTACCCAGCGTCACCAAGGGTGAAATCCACCCAAACCAACCACGGCGAGCTCCTGACCAGCAGGGTTCTACTAATTCACCGGCATTGCCCTGAGCTGGGGTGTTGCAACGACCACTAGAACTCAAGCTTGCAGCGGGGCCCTTCGACGTATTGCCCGGTGAGGGCAATGGCGGAGGATACGAGATTCGAACTCGTGAGGGTTGCCCCCAACACGCTTTCCAAGTCTTCGTCCGGGGGCCCGGGTGTGTACGGGAACGTGCTGACCTGCGTTGCCGCGTCGGAGGGCAGGGTTCCTGAACGGTCCCCGACGTACCCGAATGAGACCAGAACTGAGACCAGAACCCGGGACCAGGGTGTCGGGTCGCACCTTCCTGACAACGACCGGCTCAGGGACCAGCTCGGCGTTTCTGCCACGCGGTGCCCGACGGTGCGCGTGGTCCCGTCTCCACAGGTCAGCAGCGACTGGTCAGTGACCCAGAGGCTGGCCTCGCCGTCAGCGACGGGCTTCTTGCGCGCCTCGCAGATGGCGAGCACTGACGGCCAGGCCCTTCTCCTCCTATGGCCGCCAACTCGTCGCAATCGCAAGACACTTGATGACGCCCGCAGGCTTGCAGTGAACACGTACCACGTGGTTTATGGTGTTCTCTTAACTCGGGGTAGTCAACGGGTAACGCTTCAACCTCAGGGGGAACGGCATGGATGCAACAAATCCGGCGGGGCGGCCGTGGAACACCCCGCCGCCGTCCCCGCCCCCGATGCCCCCACCGCTCCTTCGCGGCGCCGCCGTCGATCTGCGGGTCAGCAAGCGGCTGCTGTGGGTAGGCGGCGCCGCGTATCCGCTGCAGAACATCGCCCGGGTGCACACACTCACCATCCACCCCAGGCGCAAGGAAGCCGTCGTCAGCTTCTGCAAGAACGTCGCGATCACGCTGGCGATCGCGATCGCCCTCACGATCCTCGGCGCCGCGGCCACCCTGGGGAGTGAGGACGCGGGCAGCGGGATCGTCACCTTCACCTGGATCGTCAGCGCGGCGGCGCTGATCTACTTCCTCGCGGAGCTGATCTCCGTACTGTCGGCGCATTCGTACTACGTACTGGCCGTCGAAACGTCCGGCCCGTCCACAGCGGTGGTGACCAGCCCCGACGGGGAACACCTGAACCAGCTCGTCGGCCACATCGCCCACGCGATCGAGAACCCCGAGAACGAGTTCCAGGTGAAGGTGGAGAGCATCACAGTCAGCCCCAAGCACTATTACTTCGGGGACAACGTCAACATGTACGGCGGCAACGGCAACGTGGGGATGGCGGGCGCATGAGCGGCGACAGCTACTACTTCGGTGACAACGTGAACATGCACGGCGGGCGGGGCAACACCGGCATCGTCAAGAATCAGGTGGCGGCCGCCGACGCCGCAGCGGTGTCTCCCGCCCTGCACTCGGCCGTTGAGGAACTGCTCCAGCTGGTCGAGGAACTCCGCGACCGGATTCCACCGGCGAGCGCCCAGGCCATCGACGACTCCCTGGCGGACATCAGCGCCGACGACGGTGCACCATCGCAGGACAGACACCGCGCTCTGATGGCCATCGCGGGCGTCGCCGCGACGGTCGGCGTGGTCGGCCAGCCGGTCCTCGACGCGGTCAACAAGATCCTCGAACTGCTGGGTGCGCACTAGGACGACACCGGCTACTGGCCAGGCACGCTTCTCGGTCAGGGCGAAGGGACGTACAGCCATGCCCGCTGCGCGAAATCCTTCCCCTCCACGGTGGCCGGGACCTCCACACAGCGGTCGGGGTGCAGTCCGGTGTACCCGCCGAGCACGACGTCCTCGTAGACGCGCTGGGAGATGACCGCTGCCAGGTGGGCCGGGCGAGAGCCTGGCGCATCAAGTCCATGGCGAGCCCGCGCTGTTCGATGAATCGGCGGAACCGCTCCGCCTCCAGCACGACAGCCGTGCAGGGGGTGAGCGCGACCACTTCCGCCGTGCGCGTGGTGCCGTGGAAGACGGACACCTTGCCCAGCAGGTCGCCCGGCCCCCGGAAGGCCAGCCAGGTCACAGCTCCACCCGGCTCCCGGCACACGACTTTGGCGTCACGGAGGCAGGGCGCGGAGCGCCATGGAAGACCTGCCTGGTGTGCCAGGATCGGTGGGAGGCCGCGATCGGGCTCGTACCCGCCTGGGGGCCGATCAATGGGCGGCCTGCCAGCGCTATCACGTGCTCGTGGGCTGTCGGGCTTCGCCCGACGAACTGTTGCGAGACGAGGATGCGGTGGCCTTCGCCGACGCCGAGGGCGCCCTTGTCGAACAGCTTGTGATGCAGTGCGCACAGGCACAGACCGTTGTCGATGTCGTCGGGGCCGTCGAAAGCCCACCAGCGTACGTGCGCGGCCTCCAACCCGACCGGTACCGCGCCGATTCTGCCGTCGTAGCCGCAAAAGGCGCACTGGTACTCGTAGGCGGTCAGCACCATCTCCCGCATCCGCCGGTCCCGTTGCCGCCGCCCGGCCGGGAGCGGTTCGGACTCCGTCGGCTCCAGCTCCAGGCCCACGGCCTCGCAGAGCTCGCCGTGGAGCGACGGCGGGAAGTGCTGATCGAGCAGCACCCGGGCGATCCGGCCGAGCAGTGACGGCTCACGTCGCAGGGCTGCGCGCAGTTCCGGTGCCAACCGCCCTGTCGCGCCTGTCGCCCGTAGCTCCAGCACCCCGCTGCCGGGGCTGCCGAGCCCACGATCGGTACGTACCTCCCACACCCCGTCGCTGACCAGATGGTGGAAGGGGTAGGCGGGTGTCGTCTTGTTGGCTGGCCCGTACTCGGCCAACAGCCGCTTCAGATCTGTCTCCACCGCGCTGTACCGCAACGCGCCGTCGGCATCCTCCTGGAACTGGCCGAGGGCGTACAGGAGCAGCAGGGGCTTGTGAGGAGCCCGCATCCCGTTCCCGGTCCATTGCCTCAGCTTCGCCGCGCGCTCAAGCCAATCCATGACCGGCGATCGTAGCGGCGCCACCCCGTGCCGGTTCCTGACGCTGAGACCGGGCGGGCGTTTACTTACCGGCCTCCGGGCCGTACCACTGCACGGCTTGACCGGTGACAGCGGCGATGCATGTGAAGTCGTGGTCGCGGTGCAGGAGGGTCAGCCCCTGGAGTTCCGCGGTCGCGGCAACGACAAGGTCCACCGCACCCGCGCTGCGGTGCTGACCGCGTTGGGTCAGCAGCTCCTGGACCTGCCAGGCGCGGTCGTATGCGCGGTCGTCGACGGGCACCCAGCCGAACAGCAGCCGCATGTCCTCGACGCCCTGTGCGCGATCCGCTGCGGAGCGGGCGCTGTAGAAGAACTCCAACTCGGTGATCGGACAGGTCGCGATGAGCCCTGCCGCGGCGGCCTGGTCCCAGCCGTACTGTTCGGCGTCGCCGCGGAGGAGTCGGGCGAGCGCGCTGGTGTCGATCAGGAACTGTGCCGCGCTCACCGCCGGTAGTCCCTCTTGTCCTCGAAGAGATCCAGATCGAAGCCTCCGTCGCCCGCTGCCGCCCGCAGCCTAGTGAGAGCGAGGGCCCGTCGGCGGTTCTCGAGTACCTCGCGCAGAGCAGTGTTGACCGTCTCCTTCTTGGTGCTGGTCCCCAGCGCCTGAGCCACGTCGGCCAGTAGCTCGTCGTCAAGGTCGATCACTGTTCGGCTCATTCGGACACCTCCTGAGATATCAACTCACACAGCAAGTATATCGCGATGGATGTCGAGGCGTCCTCGAGAGCGGATCGGTGCCCGCACCGGCTGGACGGACGGACGGATGGTCGCGGAACGCGGCCGGCCGGGCCCGACGACCGGGTCGTCGACTCCCTTCGAGCCGCCGGCCGGCTCAGTGGAATGGCCGGCACCTCTCCTGATGATCGGGAATGGCGGCGCCTCGGCGAGTTGTGCAAGCTCCAGGCCGGCCCTTCTCCGTCGCTGTTGCCGAAGGAGACCTACGTACCCGCCGGTGCGGTGCCCGTCGTGCAGCCCAAGCATCTGCGCGATCGTCGGATCACCGGGGCCTGCGATACAACCGTTTCCTACGACACAGCGCAGAGAATGCGGCGCTTCGCCCTGTCGGAAGGGGACATCCTCTGCGCTCGGACGGGCACAGTGGGGCCCGTGGCCCACGTGCGGGCGGACCAGGAGGGGTGGCTGTTCGGCAGCAACTGATGCGTCTCCACGGGTTCGATCCTGAGGTCTGCCCTGCTTGTCTGCTGGCCTGCCTCTCGCTTCCACAGACCGCGGAATGGATCAAGAGCCGCGCCGAGAAGATCACGGTCCCCTCAACTGCTCTCCGCCGCTGACACGGCCCGGGCTCAGGTTGGCCGCCGGTCGGCCCCTGGCCCGCGCGACCCGTCGGTTGGCAGGGCATCCGGGTGTTCGCATGCCCACGCCGGGTCACACAGGCGGGCGCGGCACGCCCCGGGTGTCGGACTCCTGGGCTGCGCGGGAGGGGTTGCGCCACCTGCTGCGGGAACCTGTGGTGAACGTGTGTACGGTGTGGCTCCCTCAGCGATCCGGAGTGGTGGATGCCGCTCCCCTGTTCTTTCGGAGTCGCCACCGTGCGGTCTTCCATAGGCGCGGCCACGTCTGTTGCTGCAGCCCTGTTCCTCTCCGCCTCCGCGACCGGTGCGGCCCGTGCTGACGACGGCCCGTCCGGCACGGGCTTGGTCAGCGATGTGAGCGTCGTCGAGCAGGCCGATGCGGTCACCGGCTCGGTCGAGACCCAGGACGCCTCGGGCGCCTACCGGGGCGATGTTCTGGTGCGCTTCACACCGGTCGCCGACTCCGGCTTCCACTTCGGACCCGCTACGGGCAAGGCGACGTACACGACACGCACCGGGGCCACCAACGACGTCACGGTGACGGTCGCCTCGGTCGACACCGGCTACTTCAAGCTGGACACGCGGACCTTGCCGGACGGCATCAACACCCTCACCGTCACGGCCACCGAGACCCCGGACGACACGACGGGCGGCGCCACCGCGCAGAGTGTCAGCGGCACGGTCAGCCTCACGACCGCCAACCCCTCGGCGGTCTTCACTGCACCGGCCGCCCACTCGATCGTGTGGGGGGCCACCACGTACAGCGTGGGCACCCAGCCCGCGGCCGGCGGTGCCGCGATCGACCACGTCGACTTCTACGAGACCGCACTGTTCACCAAAAACAACAAGCCGCGCGCGACCGACGACACCGCTCCCTACACCTACACCAGTACGTACTCGACCATGGCGTACCGCCCTGCGGTGCAGGCCGTCGCTGTCGACAAGGACGGCTACCGCTCGCAGCCGGTGTCGCTGGGGGTCACCGCCACGCCCGGACCGACGGTGACGGCCACCACGAACACGCCGCAACTCGCCTTCGGCGGTGCGGACTCGATGGAGATCGAGTGGACGACCGCGGTGCCGTACGGCTGGAACCGCACGGTCTCCGATCCCAAGTACTACGAGGTGTGGCTGACAAAGCAGGACGTCGCGGTCGACGGCACGACCGTTCTGTCGTACGCCGACGGTGACAATCCGTTCTCTCCCCTTCAGGTGCGGAATGGCGGCTACCACCACATCAACACCACGTGGGGTGACGCTATCGACACCTCGGGGTGGACTGTCGGTACGCACACCGTCACGGTGACGGTCACCGACAGCACCGGCGCGGTCGGTACCACTTCCGTCCAGGCAGTCGTGACGGCCGACCGGCTGACCGCGACGGCGCCCGCCGCAGTCGTCCTCGGCAAGAGCGAGCGGGTGACCGGGCTGCTCACCGCGGGCACCGGCAACCCGCTCGTGGCCCGCACGGTGTCGCTGCAGGCACGGAAGGCGGGCAGCACCACCTGGACGACGGTGAGCACCGGAAAGACCGGCAGCAGCGGGACCATCGCGCTGACCACCACGCCCGCCGCGAACGAGAGCCTGCGCCTTGTCGCCGCTGACGGCACCAAGCCGGTGTCCGCCGCGCTGAAGGTGTCGGTGTCGCCCAAGGCGGCGCTGACGGCGTCGGCCACCAAGGTCAAGCGCGGCAAGAGCGTCGCGTTCAGCGGCACGGTCTCCTCCAAGGAGAAGGGCGCGACCGTGAAACTCCAGGTCTACCGCAACGGCACCTGGACCACTCTCGCCTCCAAGCCCCAGTCCAGCACGGGCAGGGTCGCCTTCTCCCTCACCGAGAAGACCAAGGGCACCTTCACCTACCGCCTCCTCACCGTGGCCACCTCCCGCTTCGCCGCCGCCCACAGCCCTTCCGTGAAGATCACCGTCAGCTGACGGGATCACGGCCCGGGCGGCCGCCCGGGGCGAGTGATCTCGAGGGCGCGAGTTGTGTTTATGGAACTGGCTGTGACGCCTCAGGTAATACCCGGGATCGCCGGCCTCCCCGCATGGGAGCACTGACTGTGCAAGACCTCAGGCCCATGACGTGCGCAGGGTCTCTCTGCAACCGGCGTGTCCGGCCGGTTCAGCGACCGGCCGGACACGGTGTCACGCCCAGGGGCACCAGGGCCTGACCGTCGCTTGCACCCGGGCAGTAGCGAACGGCTGCGTCCTGGCCTGTGTCATTGACTTCACCGTCGAGGTACCGGGCCGAACGTGAAGCTCTGAACGTGCCGCTGACGGGCCCTGCGAGGAGACCGTCGTTCGCTACGCCGCGGCTCGTGGCCGAGAGCAGCGTCTTTCTGCGCGCCCGCGAGCCCTGGCCCGCGGGTGTTCCAGGGACAGGGCCCGGGCGTCAACGGCCTACTTCAGGGCGACGCTGTCTCCGTAGGCGGTTACGGTGCTCGTCGTGCTTGTGCCGGCGAACGTCCAGCGCCAGGTGCCGGCGGAGTTCGCGGTGACCGTCGTCTTGAGCTTGCCGCTGCTGTCGGTGGTCACCTTCTTGACCGTGGTGTAGGTGGAGGAGCCGGACTTTTTGTACTGAAGGGCCACGGCCTGGCCGCTGTATCCGGCGTAGACGTTGGTGTCCCAGTTGGCCCGGGTGAGCGTTCCGGTCACGGTGAGCGTACGGCCCTTGGCGACCGGCTCGGGGGAGGCTTGAGTGCTGGCGAGCTTGGCGTAGCGCTTCACCTTGACCGGTGCGCTGTCCTCGAGGTCGTAGAAGTCACCGTCCTTGGCAGCGGCCTCGGCAGTGAAGTGCCAGGTGCCGGCCGAGCTGTTCTTGAGGTCGAAGTAGGACTTGCGGCCGTCGTCCAGGGTGAGGTCGGGGTCCAGGGTGAACTTGAAGACGCACTTCATGGTGGTGGATGCGGGCCGGGTGCAGTCGGCGGAGTCTGTGTGGATGATCCGACCGCCGGGGCTGACCAGCATGGGAACGTAGATGGCCTTGATCCCGGCCCCGTCCTGGGCGACGGCCGTGACGGTCAGCGTCTGCGCCGCACGGACCCCGACGTTGACGGTCTTCTTGCTGAAGGACAGCGACGTGAAGGCGGTGTCGCCCTTATGGGTGTCGGCGTGCGCGGCGGGCGTCAGGAACGAGAGCAGCCCCAGAGCGCCGACGGCGGCGACCGCGGTGGAACGAATGCGCATGTTTCTCCGAAACGATGAGCCGGATCTTGTCCGGGTGGGTGGAAGACCTGCGACAGCCGCGGTTGGTTGTACGACGGCAGACGGCGTCCTGACCGCGGGGAGCCCACTCCCGGGGGAGGCCGTTGGCGCCCCGTCGGCGCATTGCTGGTACGCAGACGCGTGGGCCGTGTTGGAGGACGCCCCCTCCTTCCCTCTGCCGAGACCACCAACGTCGAAGGGCCCCGCTGCAAGCTTGAGTTCTAGTGGTCGTTGCAACACCCCAGCTCAGGGGATGCAATGGACTTCGAGATACGCGCGGACCGGGGGCCGCAGGGGCGTAGGAAGC
>NZ_JBSFYR010000173.1:0-7768 GCF_053599875.1 Streptomyces sp. NPDC005151
CGCTGCTGGGTCAGCAGCGCGCCCAGGGCGACCCCCGGCGGCGCCGCCACCCACCGCCCGGTGCGGGCGGACGACTGGGCGGCGAGGCCCTGTTGTTCCAGTCGGCGAAGCGCCCGCTCGGTCTCCGACTCGGGAAGTCCCAGCCGGTGTGCGAGGTCGGAGACCTCCGCTGCGCCCACCGCGACGAGCGCGCGATAGGCGGACTCCTGTCTCCCGTCGAGACCTATGGCTCCCAGCACCCTTGGACCCCTCCCCGGACGTGTCAATTCCGCATCGTTCCGCCCTCTTCGGCCGGCCGGTCGTGGCGGAAAACGGCCACGGCGTAAACCCGCCGTGTGCATCATCCCTGTATCGCCCGTCGCCATGCCAATGTGGCGCCCACCGCAGTACCAATAGCCTCCGGAATCAGCCAGCTTGTGCTGTCCTGATCCGGATTCATCTGGGGAGAGCGATGCGCCCGATATCGCGTACGGCACTGGGAGCGGCGACCGCCGCGGTCCTGGCCGTCACCGTGGTCGCACCGTCCGTGGCAGCGCCACCGACGGAGTCCACTTCGAAGAGACCGCTGACCGGCAGCGCGGCAGCCGACGCCGCCGCTGTCGCGAAGGGCGGCAAGCCGGTCACTGTCACCCTTGTCACCGGCGACAAGGTCCTGGTGAGGACGGACCGTTCGGGGGCCTCGTCGGCCACCGCACTGCCCCGCGAGGACGGCACCGTACCCCTCGTGCAGACCCGGCAGTCCGGCAAGGACCTGTACGTCTACCCGGACACCGCGACCGAGGCGCTCGCTGCGGGCACGGTCGACGAGGAGCTCTTCAACGTCACCGGCCTGATCCGCCAGGGCTACGACGACGCGAGCACCACGTCCCTGCCGCTGATCGCGGTCTACGGCCAGGACCTGGCCCGTTCCGCGCCCGCCACCCCGCGTGGCGCGAAGCGCGGGCTCTCCCTCGATGCCATCGACGGCGTCGCGCTCAAGGCGGACAAGGCGAAGGCTGCCGACTTCTGGTCGGACGTCACCCAGAACCGCTCCCGCTCGGCCTCCGGTCTCAAGAAGCTCTGGCTCGACCGCAAGGTTCAGGCCACCCTCGACAGGTCGACCAAGCAGATCGGCGCCGACCTCGCCTGGGCCGCCGGATACGACGGCAAGGGCACCAAGGTCGCCGTCCTCGACACCGGTGTCGACGCCGAACACCCCGACCTCAAGGGCCGGATCGCCGCCTCGGAGAACTTCACCGACTCCGACACCACCGACGACCGGCAGGGCCACGGCACTCACACCATCTCCACCGTGGGCGGCACCGGCGCGGCCAGTGACGGCAAGAAGAAGGGCGTCGCACCCGGCGCCGACCTGCTCGCCGGCAAGGTCCTCAACGACCGCGGCTCCGGTGCCGAGTCCTGGATCATCGCCGGTATGCAGTGGGCCGTCGACCAGAAGGCCGATGTCGTCTCCATGAGCCTCGGGAGCCCGACGCCGGGCGACTGCACCGACCCGATGAGCGTCGCCGCCGAACAACTCGCCCAGAGCAAGGACACCTTGTTCGTCATCGCGGCAGGCAACTCCGGCCCGACGCTGAACACCGTCTCCTCCCCGGGCTGCGCCCCCAGCGTGCTGACCGTCGGCGCCGTCGACCGCGACGACTCCACGGCCCGGTTCTCCAGCCGCGGTCCCGTGATCGGCTCGCACACCCTCAAGCCCGAGATCGCCGCCCCCGGCGTCGCCATCTCGGCCGCGGCGGCCGGTGGCCGCGGTGTCTACGCGTACCAGACGATGTCCGGTACATCGATGGCCACCCCGCATGTCGCGGGCGCCGCAGCGATCGTGAAGCAGCGTCACCCGGACTGGACCGCACAGCAGATCAAGGCGGCCCTCGTCTCGTCCGCGAAGAGCGACATCCCCGGCGACGTACGCGAGACCGGCGGCGGCCGCCTCGATGTGAAGGCCGCCATCGACACCACCGTCGTCGGCGCCCCCGCCGTCCAGGGCGGCACGTTCAACTGGCCGCAGGACAAGTCCGACCGCACCACGGTCGACGTCCCCTACACCAACTCCGGCACCGAGCCGGTGAAGCTGTCGCTGAAGGTCCAGGGCGTCACCGGCAACGACGGCTCGGCCGTCCGCTCCTCCGTCGCGAAGCTCGACGCGAGCACCGTCACCGTCCCGGCCGGAGCCACCGTCAAGGTCCCGCTGCAGATCGACCCGACCGCGAAGCTGAAGGCCGCCCAGTACGGTGATGTCACCGGGCGTGTGCTGGCCACCGGCGCCGACGGCGTCAAGGTCTCCACCCCGTTCTCGCTGTACGTCGGCGCGGAGACCGTCACCCTGCGGGTCAAGCTGGTCGACCGCACCGGCAAGCCCGCCACGGGCTCCTCCTCGCTGGACGTCATCGGCACCGACACCGCCAGTGGTGAGCGCCGCTTCAACGACGGCTCGGCCGACCAGGTGTACCAGGTCCGCCCCGGCGCCTACTTCGTCTCCAGCTTCATCACGTCGCCGGACCCGAAAGACGCCACCGGCAGGCTCGTCGAGTCCGTCGGCTACCTGGCGCGCCCGCAGCTGAACGTCACCAAGGACACCACCCTGGTGCTCGACGCCCGCAAGGCGCATCGGATCCAGGTGAGGACCGAGGACCGCGCGTCCGAGAACCGTTCCACGACCCTCGCCTTCGGCCGCAGCTGGGACGACATCTGGCTGCACTCGGGCTCCGTCACCGGCAGCCGCCTCGTCAAGAACTATCTGGTCGACATCCAGGGCCGGGCGAGCGACGGCGACTTCGAGTTCGACAGCGCCTGGCGTGCGTACGCCCCGCAGATCGAGAAGCTCTCGGTCGTCGGCGGCGCCGAACTGCACCCGGTGCTCGCGAGCACCGGCTCCGTCAACCTCGACGGTACCGGCGAGGCCGCGCTCGTCGACGCGGGCACCGGCACCCCCGACGAGCTGAAGGCCGCCGATGTCGCGGGCAAGATCGCTCTGGTGAAGGTCGCCGACGACGGATCCATGAACACCCAGGCGCGGAACGCCAAGGCCGCCGGGGCAAAGGCGATCATCGTGCACCGGCCGTCCGCGGGCCTCTGGCAGCCGACCGTTGGCTTTGGTTCGGCGCCGCTGCCCTCCCTCGCCGTCGAAGCGAGTGAGGCCGCCGGCCTGAACGCCGCCCTGGCCGCCGGCCCCGTGAAGCTGCGCTGGAAGGGCACTGCCGCCAGCCCGTTCGTCTACAACCTGAGCTTCCCTGAGACCGGCCCGGTCACCTCGGACCGGACGTACAAGGTCCGTGACAGCGAGCTCGGCACGTCCACCGCCACGTACGAGGCGATGGGTGTCGCGGCCGACTATGTCGATTCGATGGTCTTCGGCCGGCCGTACGGCGGGCGTTACTCCGGATCGTTCGACGTCGTCGCCGTCCCGGGCAAGCGCACCGAGTACTACTCGGCGGGCGACACCGGCTGGGAGCGGTACGTCTCCTCCAGCCTCCCCTGGGGCGAGGCCATGGTCGACCCGGCGCATACCTACACGGCCGACTCGAAGCGTACGGAGAACTGGTACCGGGGCATCCTCGGCCCGTCGACTCCGCGCGACGCCCAGGGCAAGGAAGCGCTCGCCGCCGAGCGTCAGGACAACCTGATCGGCGTCGCCCCCGGCTTCTGGGCAGACACCGAACACGCCGGCATCCAGGGCTCCTTCGGCGACGTGGGCAACATCAGGCTCACCAGCGGTGGCGAGGTGCTCGGCGATTCCGGATGGCCGTCCGGGGTGTTCACCGTCCCGTCCGAGGACGCGGCGTACGAACTCACCATGACGACCGCCAAGTTCGGTCAGCCCGCCGCCGTGTGGAAGCGGTCCACCCAGACCGAGACCACGTGGAAGTTCCGTTCGAAGCGGGACGAGAACGCGTACTCTCAGGGTATTCCGCTGCTGTTCCCCGGATACGACCTGGCCACGGACGGCATGAAGACCCTGGCGGCGCAGGACGGCCAGAAGATCGGCCTGAGTGTCACGGGCCACGCCGGTTACACGCCCGGCAAGCTGACCGCGGCAAAGGTCTCGTACTCGTACGACGGTGGCACGACCTGGACCCAGGCCACCACCGCACAGCAGGACGGGCGTTGGACCGCGACCGTGAACCACGCGGGTGCGGCCGGCAAGCCGGTCACGCTGAAGACGGAACTGACGGACGCCAACGGAAACTCTGTCGTCCAGACCGTCGTCGCCGCATACGCGGTGCGCTGACCTCGGCCACACCATGACCGGTCCGCCGGGCGTCCTTCCCGTGGGGGGTGGGGTCGCCCGGCGGACCTCTTTTTTTCCTGATGACCCGTTTTCGTACGGCCCGTGCGGTGGACAATAAGGGCATGAGTCAGCAGGGGGAGAGGCCCGCCGCCCACGAGGACGACTGGTGGCGCAGGCTGTACGACGAAACCGCCGCGGACGCCGGGGCGAGCAGCGCGGCCGACAGTCTCGACGACCGCTTCGACTCGGCTTCGGGGGCGGTGGGTCCGGCGGGGACCGGTGCGGGCGCCGCCTTTCCGGAACCACCCCGCGTGGCGCCCGCCGACGGTCCGCCACCGCCGCCACCTGCACCTCCGGCTGCACCGGCACCTCCGCCTCCGCCGCCCGTGCAATCCGTGCAGGCGCGTGCGCCGTGGGAACCGCCGGCCGGTCCCACGCGGCCGAGCACTTTCGCCACACCGCCGCCGGCCAAGCCGCCATCCGTTGTCGAAGCGCCGCCGGTCCCGCCGCCGCCCCCTGTCGAAGCACCGGCCACAGCCTCCGTACCGCCGCTCCCGAGACGGCCGGTCGCCGCGAAGCCGGAGGCGCCCGGGGCGGGACCGGCCACCCCGCTCCCGGCCGCACCCATCCTCGGGACCGCTCCCGAACCCCCTCCCGCCCGCGCGGCCCGCCCCGGCCTCTCGTACGTCGGCGACCGCCCGCCCACCTACGACGCCGAGCCGACCGCTCTCCCCGCCACCGTCCCCCAGGAACTGGACGGACTCGTCGCCGACACCGTGCTCGACGGCGCCCGGTACGGGACATACACGCTGCGCGCCGCCTCCGTGCGCGGCGACTCCGCCCGGTTCCGGGGAGAGCTCCGGCGCGACGCCCTGCTCACCGTGCGGTTCGGTGCCGCCGAGAACGCCCTGGTGCTCGTCGCCGTCGCCAGCGGCGCCCGTGCCACCGAGGGTGCCCATCTCGCGGCCGCAGACGCCTGCCGCTGGATCGGCGGAGCCGTCGGCCGCAGCCACACCCGGCTCTCCGAGGACATAAGAGCGGGCCGCCGCGGCGACCTCAAGTCCGGTCTGCACCGCCTCACCGACCGCAGCTACGGCAAACTCCGCGCCCGCGCCGTCGAACTGGGGCTCGAACCGGAGGAGTACACCGCGGGGCTGCGGTGTCTGCTGCTGTCGGCCGATCCCGCCTGCCGGACCCGGGTCTTCTTCGGGGTGGGCGGCGGGGGGCTCTTCCGGCTGCGGGACGGCGTCTGGCGGGACCTCGAACCGGACGTCTCGGACCCCGGGGCCATGACCGGGCAGGCCGTCGCCGGCTTCGGGTCCGCTTCCCCCGAGAGCGGGCCCGACGGCGACCTGCTGACCATGGACCTGGGGATCGCGACGCCCCCGTCCCCGTACGTCGAGAGCCCGCCACCACCACCCGCGCAGCCGTTCCGGTTCCGCGCCTCGGTGGCCCGCCCGGGGGACACGCTGCTCCTGTGCAGTACCGGTCTCGCCGAGCCGCTGCGCGGCGAACCCGCCCTCGCCGAGGAGCTCGCCGAACGCTGGACGCCCCAGGAGCCGCCCGGCCTGGCGGCGTTCCTCGCGGACACCCAGCTCAGGGTGAAGGGGTACGCCGACGACCGTACGAGTGTCGGCGTCTGGGAGGCGTAACCGCGCGCGCCATGGGTTGATGGACTCCTAGCGCGGAGAGGATACGCACCCATGGCCAAGCAGAACGTGTCGGAGCAGTTCGTCGACATTCTCGTCCGGGCGGGCGTCAAGCGCCTGTACGGCGTCGTCGGCGACAGCCTCAACCCGGTCGTCGACGCCATTCGCCGCAACGCGGCCATCGAGTGGATCCAGGTCAGACACGAGGAGACCGCCGCCTTCGCCGCCGGCGCCGAGGCCCAGATCACCGGGACCCTGGCCGCCTGCGCGGGTTCCTGCGGCCCCGGCAATCTGCACCTCATCAACGGCCTCTACGACGCCCACCGCTCGATGGCCCCGGTCCTCGCCCTTGCCTCGCACATCCCTTCGAGCGAGATCGGTCTCGGCTACTTCCAGGAGACCCATCCGGAGCTGCTTTTCCAGGAGTGCAGCCACTACAACGAGATGATCTCCAACCCGCAGCAGATGCCCAGGCTGCTCCAGACCGCGATCCAGCACGCGATCGGACGCGGCGGGGTCAGCGTCGTCTCGATGCCGGGCGACATCGCCTCCCAGCCGGCGCCGGAGAAGTCGATCGAGCACGCCCTGGTCACCGCGCGGCCGACGGTCCGGCCCGGTGACGAGGAGATCGAGAAGCTCTGCCGGATGGTCGACGGGGCGAAGCGGGTGACGCTGTTCTGCGGGAGCGGCACGGCGGGCGCCCACGCCGAGGTCATGGAGTTCGCCGAGCGGGTGAAGGCCCCCGTCGGTCATGCGCTGCGTGGCAAGGAGTGGATCCAGTACGACAACCCGTACGACGTCGGCATGAGCGGACTGCTCGGCTACGGTGCCGCGTACGAGGCGACCAACGAGTGCGATCTGCTGATCCTGCTCGGCACCGACTTCCCGTACAACGCCTTTCTGCCCACCGATGTAAAGATCGTCCAGGTCGATGTGCGACCCGAGAACCTGGGCCGCCGCTCCAAGCTGGATCTGGCGATCTGGGGCGATGTCCGTGAGACGCTGCGCTGTCTGACACCCAAGGTGAAGGTCAAGACCGACCGCAAGTTCCTCGACCGGATGCTGAAGAAGCACGCCGACGCGCTGGAGGGCGTGGTCAAGGCGTACACCCGAAAGGTCGAGAAGCACATCCCGATCCACCCCGAGTACGTCGCCTCGGTTCTCGACGAACTCGCGGACGACGACGCGGTGTTCACCGTCGACACCGGCATGTGCAATGTGTGGGCGGCCCGCTATCTCACCCCCAACGGCAGGCGCCGGGTGATCGGTTCGTTCAGTCACGGCTCGATGGCCAACGCGCTGCCGCAGGCGATCGGCGCCCAGTTCGTCGACCGGAACCGGCAGGTCGTGTCGATGTCCGGCGACGGCGGATTCACCATGCTGATGGGTGACTTCCTCACCCTCGTCCAGTACAACCTTCCGGTGAAGGTGGTTCTGTTCAACAACTCCGCGCTCTCCATGGTCGAGTTGGAGATGCTGGTCGCGGGGCTGCCGTCGTTCGGTACGACCAACAAGAATCCGGACTTCGCGGCGATCGCCCGGGCCGCCGGGGCGTACGGCGTACGGGTGGAGAAGCCCAAGCAGCTGGAAGGCGCGCTCAAGGACGCCTTCAAGCACAAGGGACCGGCCCTGGTCGATGTCGTCACCGACCCCAACGCGCTCTCCATCCCGCCGAAGATCAGCGCGGAGATGGTGACCGGCTTCGCGCTCTCCGCAAGCAAGATCGTGCTGGACGGCGGCGTGGGCCGGATGCTTCAGATGGCCCGCTCCAACCTGCGGAACGTGCCCCGCCCCTAAGAGCCTGTCGGGTGACCTCTGATCGGGCGGCCACGCCCTGGCACGCACGCTTCCCGCGTTGCCGAAATGCCCTGGTAGCTCCTTCCCCAAGCTC
>NZ_JBSFYR010000174.1:0-7664 GCF_053599875.1 Streptomyces sp. NPDC005151
TGTCGTCAATCACCATGGCTCCGCCATGTCTCAATCCTCCGCCTTGCAGCTGCACGCACCCAGCCCCGCTCCTTCTCCCACCCCCCATTTGCCGGCCGGTCTTACTTGACGCCGAGACCGGCGTCGGCGACCTCGGGCTTGCCCGCGGCCTTGAGGATCTTGTTCAGCGGCTTCAGGTCGTAGATGCCCGTCAGATCCGTCTGCTCCAGCAGACCCGCCTTCACCGCGTGCGTGGCCTCCGTGTCGAGCGTGGCGGCCAGCGGGTCATCGGTGAACTGGATCGACTTCCACGCCGGGTCGAGGACCTCGGCCGGCAGCTCCTTGCCGGACAGCTCCCCCAGCGCGGTGTTGGCGGACGCCTTCGCCTTGTCCGGGTTGGCGTTGATCCACGCGTTGGTGTTGACCGAACCGCGCAGCACCGCCTCGACGACGTCCGGGTGCTCCGTGAGGAACGTCTGCGACACGATGATGTTCGTGATCACGAACATCTTGTCCGGCCAGAGCGTCGACTCGTCGAGGAGCACCTTCGCGCCCTGCGCGACCAGCTTGGAGGCGGTCGGCTCAGGGACCCAGGCGCCGTCGACGGAACCGGCCTTGTAGGCATCCGGGGTCACCTTGTTGTCCGTGCGGACCACGGAGACGTCGCCCTTGCCGCTCTGGGCGTCGACCTTCCAGCCCTTCGCGGCAACCCAGTTGAGGAACGCTACGTCCTGGGTGTTGCCGAGCTGCGGGGTGGCGATCTTCTTGCCCCTGAGGTCGTCCAGGGTCTTGATCTTCTTCGGGTTGACGACCAGCTTCACGCCGCCGGACGCCGCACCGCCGATGATCCGCAGGCTCTTGCCCCTGGACTTGGTGAAGCCGTTGATGGAAGGGGAGGGGCCGATGAAGCCGATGTCGATCGAACCGGCGTTGAGCGCCTCGATCTCGGACGGGCCCGCGTTGAACGTCGACGGCTTGACCGTCGTGCCCCCGAGCTCCTTGGCGATGATGCCTTCCTGGATGCCGACCAGGGCGGTGGCGTGCGTGAGGTTCGGGAAGTAGCCGATCTTCACGGTGTCCGCGGAGAGCTTCTTGCCGTCGGCGGAGACGTTCGCCTTCTTGGCGTCGTCGTCCTTCGCCGCGGAGCCGTAGCCGCAGGCGGTGAGCGCCACGGCGAGCAGCGGCAGGGCGGCGGCTGCGGCGAGGCTGCGGCGCAGGGCGAAACGGGTGGCAGGCACGGGAGGCGTTCCTCTCGTTGGCCCGGTGCTCACGTCCGTCGACGGTTACGGGGACGCGGCCGGGCAGTCGGCATGTTTTCGTCTGAACTGGCGGTACAGGCGGTGCGGTTGGTGCAAGCGGGCGCGCAGGCAGTGCGCGTACGTCATCGCGCACATCGGGCAACCCCGCCCTGGCCGCTGCCGAGGGCGCCGCTGCCGATGCGGCCGCCCTCCTTCGCGAACGTCGCGTAGATGTCGACAACCATCAGAAGTCCCATTCGGCGTCGTCGGCGGCCTCGGCCTCGGCCTCGGCGGCGAACGAGGCGCCCGCCATACCGGCCGTCAGCGTGGTGCCGTCCGCCGGGTCGATCAGCAGGAACGAGCCGGTGCGCCGGGAGTCCGCGTACGCGTCCAGCGCGAGCGGCTCCGCGGTACGGACGACGACCCGGCCGATGTCGTTGGCGACGAGCTGTCCGGGCGCCGGGTGCTGCGAGAGGTCGTCCAGCGTCAGCCGCGACGGGATGTCCTTGACGATCGCCTTGACCGTGCGGGTGGTGTGCTTGAGCAGCACCCGCCGGCCGACCACGAGCGGCTGGTCCGCGACGTGGCAGACGGTCGCCTCGACGTCCTGGGTGACCGTCGGCGCGTCGTCGGCCGGTGCGATGAGGTCACCGCGCGAGACGTCGATGTCGTCGGCGAGCCGGACGGTCACCGACTGGGGCGCCCAGGCGATGTCCACGCTCTCGCCGAGCGCGTCGATCCCCGCGATCGTCGACGTGCGGCCCGAGGGCAGGACCGTGACGGCCTCGCCCACGCGGAACGCGCCGGCGGCGATCTGGCCCGCGTAGCCCCGGTAGTCGGGGTGCTCGGCGGTCTGCGGCCGGATCACGTACTGAACGGGGAAGCGTGCGTGGCAGCCGGTGAGGTCGTGGCTGACCGGCACCGTCTCCAGGTGTTCGAGGACCGTCGGGCCGCCGTACCAGTCCATGTGCGCGGACGGCTCCACGACGTTGTCACCGGCGAGCGCGGAGATCGGGATCGCGGTACACCAGTTTTCCTGGGGGTCCCCCCCAGACCCCCAGCCCGGGACGCCGAGCGAGGCGGCGTATGCGGTGAACTCCTCGGCGACGGCGGCGAATACGGGCTCCGCGTAGTCGACCAGGTCCATCTTGTTGACGGCCAGGACCACGTGCGGCACCCGCAGCAGCGCGGCGACGGCGGCGTGCCGGCGGGTCTGTTCGACGACACCGTTGCGGGCGTCCACCAGGACGACGGCCAGCTCGGCCGTCGAGGCCCCCGTCACCATGTTCCGGGTGTACTGCACATGCCCCGGGGTGTCGGCCAGGATGAACCGGCGGCGCGGCGTGGCGAAGTAGCGATAGGCGACATCGATGGTGATGCCCTGCTCGCGCTCGGCCCGCAGCCCGTCGGTCAGCAGCGCCAGGTCCGGCGCCTCCTGGCCCCGGCTGCGCGAGGCGTGCTCGATGGCCTCCAGCTGGTCGGTGAGGACCGACTTGGAATCGTGCAGAAGGCGTCCGACGAGGGTGGACTTGCCGTCGTCGACGGACCCCGCGGTGGCGAACCGCAGCAGGGTCGTGGTCGACAACTGCTCGGAGATCGTGGTCATTTAGAAGTACCCCTCGCGCTTACGGTCTTCCATCGCGGCCTCGGACATCTTGTCGTCGGCGCGCGTCGCGCCCCGCTCGGTGAGCCGGGAGGCGGCGATCTCGGTGATCACGGTGGCGAGCGTCGTGGCGTCCGAGTCGACCGCGCCGGTGCAGGACATGTCGCCGACGGTGCGGTAGCGCACCTGCCGGGTCTCGACCCGCTCGCCCTCCTTGGGGCCGCCCCAGTCACCGGCGGTCAGCCACATCCCGGAGCGGTTGAAGACCTCCCGCTCGTGGGCGAAGTAGATCTCCGGAAGCTCGATGCCCTCGCGCTCGATGTACTGCCAGACGTCGAGCTCGGTCCAGTTGGAGATCGGGAAGACCCGGACGTGCTCGCCGGGGGCGTGACGGCCGTTGTACAGCTGCCACAGCTCGGGGCGCTGGCGGCGCGGGTCCCACTGGGAGAACTCGTCGCGCAGCGAGAAGACCCGCTCCTTGGCGCGCGCCTTCTCCTCGTCGCGGCGGCCGCCGCCGAACACGGCGTCGAAGCGGTGCTCCTGGATCGCCTCGGTCAGCGGCACGGTCTGCAGCGGGTTGCGGGTGCCGTCGGGGCGCTCGCGGAGCTTCCCTGCGTCGATGTACTCCTGCACGGAGGCGACATGCAGCCGCAGCCCGTGCTCGGCGACCGTGCGGTCGCGGTAGTCGAGGACCTCGGGGAAGTTGTGCCCGGTGTCGACGTGCAGCAGGGTGAACGGCACCGGCGCCGGCGCGAACGCCTTCAGCGCCAGGTGCAGCATCAGGATCGAGTCCTTGCCGCCGGAGAAAAGGATCACCGGCCGCTCGAACTCTCCCGCCACCTCACGGAAGATGTGCACCGCCTCGGACTCCAGGGAGTCCAGGTGGCTGAGTGCGTACGGATTGTCGGTGCCTTCCGACACAGTCGCGACGGTCGTCACGCTGCACCCCTCTCGCTCAGCAGCGCGTACAGCTCCGCCGCGGACTCCTGCACGGTCTGCTGGTGCGACTCGATCCGCAGGTCCGGCGACTCGGGCGCCTCGTACGGGTCGTCGACCCCGGTGAGCCCGCTGATCTCGCCCGCCGCCTGCTTGGCGTAGAGCCCCTTCACATCGCGTACGGAGCACACCTCGACCGGAGTCGCGACATGCACCTCCAGATACGCGGTGCCCTCGGCCTGGTGACGCTTGCGTACTGCGTCCCGGCTGTCCGCGTACGGGGCGATGACCGGGACCAGCACCTTCACGCCGTTGGCCGCCAGCAGTTCGGCGACGAAGCCGATCCGCTGGACGTTGGTGTGCCGGTCCTCGCGGGAGAAGCCCAGACCCGCGGAGAGGAACTCCCGGATCTCGTCGCCGTCGAGCACCTCCACCCGGTGGCCCTCGCCGCACAGCCGCCCGGCCAGTTCGTACGCGATGGTGGTCTTGCCCGCGCTCGGCAGACCGGTCAGCCAGATCGTGGCTCCCGTCTCCGTCACGCTCATCGAAGTCTCCTGATCAGTCGTCATCAGTCGTGCAGCCCGCACTCGGTCTTGCCCCGCCCGGCCCACCGGCCGGCGCGCGCGTCCTCGCCCTCCAGTACCCGGCGGGTGCAGGGAGCGCAGCCCACGGAGGCATAACCGTCCATCAGCAGCGGGTTGGTGAGGACCCCGTGCTCCGCGACGTACGCATCGACGTCGTCCTGCGTCCAGCGGGCGATCGGTGAGATTTTGACCTTCTGCCGCTTCTCGTCCCAGCCGACGACCGGGGTGTTCGCACGGGTCGGGGACTCGTCGCGACGCAGCCCGGTCGCCCAGGCCGTGTACGACGTCAGGCCCTCCTCAAGGGGCTTGACCTTGCGTAGCTTGCAGCACAGGTCGGGGTCCCGGTCGTGCAGCTTCGGCCCGTACTCGGCGTCCTGCTCGGCCACCGTCTGCCGCGGGGTCAGCGTGATGACGTTGACATCCATCACGGCCTCGACGGCGTCACGCGTGCCGATCGTCTCCTCGAAGTGGTAACCGGTGTCGAGGAAGACCACGTCGACGCCCGGGAAGGCGCGGGACGCGAGGTGCGCCACGACCGCGTCCTCCATCGAGGAGGTGACGCAGAACCGCTTGCCGAAGGTGTCGGCGGCCCACTGCAGGATCTCCGGCGCGGAGGCGTCCTCGAGTTCCCGGCCCGCTCGCTCGGCCAGCTCCCTGAGCTCCTCGGCCCCGAGCTGTCCGGTCAGCAGAGTCTCCGTCATATCCCGTCCCGTTCAACGTCGTTGCGCTGCAGTCCCCGGGTCAGCAGACCCAGGAACTTGAGCTGGAACGCGCGGTTGCAGGAAGCACATTCCCAGGCACCGTGCCCGGTCTCGTGCGGGCGCAGGTCCTCGTCGCCGCAGTACGGGCAGTAGAACGGTGCGGCGCGCTCGCTCATGACAGCGACTCCGCAGTCGCCCGCGCCGCCCAGGTTGCAAACCGCTCGCCGTCCTCGCGCTCCGCCTGGAACCGGCCCAGCACCCGCTCGACATAGTCGGGCAGCTCGGCGGAAGTGACCTTCAGGCCACGGACCTTGCGGCCGAAGCCGGCCTCCAGGCCCAGTGCGCCGCCGAGGTGCACCTGGTAGCCCTCGACCTGGTTGCCGTCGGCGTCCAGGACGAGCTGGCCCTTGAGGCCGATATCCGCGGTCTGGATGCGGGCGCAGGCATTGGGGCAGCCGTTGATGTTGATGGTGAGCGGCTCGTCGAACTCCGGCATGCGGCGCTCCAGTTCGTCGATCAGCGAGGCGCCGCGTGCCTTCGTCTCGACGATCGCCAGCTTGCAGAACTCGATGCCGGTGCAGGCCATCGTGCCGCGCCGGAAGGGCGAGGGCCTCACCTGGAAGTCGAGCGCCTCGAGTCCCGTGACGAGGGAGTCCACCTGGTCCTGCTCGACGTCGAGGATGAGCATCTTCTGCTCGACGGTGGTGCGCAGCCGGTCCGAACCGTGCGCGGCCGCCAGGTCGGCGATCCTGGCCAGCGTGGAGCCGTCCACCCGGCCGACCCGGGGCGCGAACCCGACGTAGAAACGGCCGTCCTGCTGCTGGTGGACACCCACGTGGTCGCGCCAGCGGCTGCTCGGCTGCTCGGGGGCGGGCCCGTCGATCAGCGGGCGCTTCAGGTACTCGTCCTCCAGTACCTGGCGAAACTTCGCCGGGCCCCAGTCGGCCATCAGGAACTTCAGCCGGGCGCGGGTGCGCAGCCGCCGGTAGCCGTAATCACGGAAGATCCCCACCACACCGGCCCAGACGTCCGGGACCTCGTCCAGCGGCACCCAGGCGCCCAGCCGTTCGGCGAGCCGCGGGTTGGTGGAGAGCCCGCCACCGACCCAGACGTCGAAACCCGGACCGTGCTCGGGGTGGACCACGCCGACGAACGCGATGTCGTTGATCTCGTGGACCACGTCCTGCACCGGGGAGCCGGAGATCGCGGTCTTGAACTTGCGCGGCAGGTTGGAGAATTCCTTGTTGCCGATGTAGCGGTCGTGGATCTCGTCGACCGCGGGCGTGCCGTCGATGATGTCGTCGGCGGCGATCCCCGCCACCGGCGAGCCGATGATCACACGTGGGCAGTCGCCGCATGCCTCGGTGGTGGAGAGCCCGACGGCCTCCAGCTTCTCCCAGATCGCCGGGACGTCCTCGATGCGGATCCAGTGCAGCTGGATGTTCTGCCGGTCGGTGATGTCCGCGGTGCCGCGTGCGTACTCCTGCGAGATCTCGCCGATGACGCGCAGCTGCGCGGTGGTCAGCCGGCCGCCGTCGATCCGGACCCGCAGCATGAAGTACTTGTCGTCCAGCTCCTCGGGCTCCAGGATCGCGGTCTTGCCGCCGTCGATCCCGGGCTTGCGCTGGGTGTAGAGACCCCACCAGCGCATGCGCCCACGAAGATCATTGGGGTCGATCGAGTCGAATCCGCGCTTGGAGTAGACCGTCTCAATGCGTGTCCGCACATTGAGACCGTCGTCGTCCTTCTTGAACTGCTCATTGCCGTTGAGTGGAGTGTGGTGTCCCACGGCCCACTGGCCCTCGCCACGGTGGCGTCCGGCCTTGCGGCGGGGCGTGGTGGTCGCAGGCTGTTCCGGGGTGGCGGCCATGACAGTACGTCCTTCGGGACTGCGGGAGGGCGGCTCTGAACTGCACACTCGCGCTGAGGCGCGGCGGTGCGCAGGAGTTGCGGAGAAAAGGGGAACGCGGCGGGTGCTGGGACTCTCAGCTCGCCGGACAGATGGCGCTGGACATGCGGCCGAGGTCGACGTGGCGTCGACTCGCCAAGGCAATCCCAGTTCCAGACATGACGGAAGCGTGTCACGCGAATCTCGGAGCAGTCCACCACTATCCATGATGTGGACGAGACCGTCCCGAAGGGTGAGACGATGTGGTGCCGGTCACGCTGGGGCGGGGGCGTTCCGATCCGTATGAGCCGCTAGCTCCCGGTGTGTCCGAACGGGGTTCGGTCGGATCGCCGCCTTCGGGCAACCGCACATACCCGGCAAACGCGCGGCGATCCGGCGCGGCGCTTTGCGCGGCGGGGCGCAACAGGTGGTCCCGGTCCCGGGACGGCCCTTACGGCCTCCCCCACGATAGGGAGTGGGCTCCCGACGCCCTGCGGCTCCGCTTGCGGCGTTGTCGTCGGTCACCGACGCTCCGCGTCGACTCCCTCCTCCGCCATGCCATCGAAGCCGCACGGCGCCGCTCGCTGATCCACTCCGCTACCGCGGGGGAGGCCGTTAGACCGACCGGCAATTGGGGGGAGGCGTCACGGGGCTGGGGCACGCACCTCGCGGCGTTGTCGTCCATCACCATGGCTCAATCCTCCGCCTTGCGATGCACGCACCCCAGCCCCGCTC
>NZ_JBSFYR010000175.1:0-7537 GCF_053599875.1 Streptomyces sp. NPDC005151
AACCCGGACGACATGACCACAGATCCTGCCGCACCCACCCACTACCTGTCACATCATCAGACGCGAAGCCCGCCACCGACCTACTGAATGCTTACGATGAATCAGCCACGAGCACGGCTCAAACGGCTTTACAGAAGCAGAAGGGCAGCGGCCCGCGTACAATCTGGGCCTGGATCAAGGAATTCGTCCTGGAGTTCGTTAGCGAGGGCATACTGCAGCTCCTGAGCTGCCTGCTCCTCATCGGAACCGCGGCAGGGGTCTACTGGGGCTGGCAGCAGAGTCCCGCGCTCACTTCAGGGGCTATCGCCGTGTTGCTCATCGGCGTCGTTGTCGCGATCACAGTCTGGCGACGCCCCGGCCCGCTTCGGGTTCGCCGGCTGGGCTTGACCCTGATGACCGTGCTTCTCTTCCTCGCCCTGTGGTTCCTCTTGTACGGAACCAACTGCGGCTGCCTCTGAACCCGTTCGCACGCAGTCGGCGACGTTGAGGTCTCCAACGCTACTGGTCATAGACGACGTTGCAGCCCCGGCCCAACGCTTCGTACCTGGTCAGCTGACCGCGCAGCGCTGCGGCCGCCTGCGGCGCCCGAAGTCCAGCTCGGCCGCTGCCGACCCTGACTGTCCGTCAGCCGACCTTCGGGCGATGCCCATTCGACCGCTCGGGGTGGTGGAACTTCAGCTGCGCCGGCCGGCCTTCGGCCGCCTGGCCCGGAAGTTTCACGTCCACCGTCCCGCCGAGGGACCAGAAGCTGCCGGTCATGCCAGTTCTCCTTGAGGAAGCTGAGGGTGGGCACTGCTGGAGCCGGCCGTCGGTGGCCAGCGGACCGAGGTCGATGGCGGTCCGGCCGGCGCGCTCGATCAGGCGGGTGACGCGGTCGTCGGCACGGGCGTCATCTCCGGACAGGAAGATCACACGGCGTCCGGCGGGCGTACGGGGGGCGGCGCCCGGCGCGAGCGGTTCGAGCGGGCGAAGACCGAGCGGATGTGCGGCCCGTCGCCCCGGCTCGGCCGACGGTCGTGAGGATGCGGCGGCGACTGGCTCCGCTCTTGGTCTGTTCCCCCCGGCCGGGGCCTGATAGCGTCGCCGTGCACGTGACCGATTGAGGAGGTGAGACCCATTAACGCTGTATCAGACTGGGTGCTCTCCTCCCCCGCGGCTGTGCGGTTCATCTGACATAGGTGGCCCTGGGAGCGCCCGTAGGCATCCCGAAAGGCCACGAACCTATGTACTTCACGTCGGAGACGACCTCGAACGGCGTCTCGGAACGTCCGTTCACCCATGACGGCATCTCAGGTCTGCTCTGGACACCCAGCGGTGCTACCCGCAGGCGCCCCCTGGTGCTGCTGGGCCATGGCGGTGGCCAGCACAAGCGCGCCCAGGGCCTCGTGGCCCGGGCCCGCTGTTACGTGACTCGCTGTGGCTTTGCGGTGGCGGCCATCGACGCGCCTGGACACGGCGACCTCCAAAGAACCGAGCAGGACGAGCAGTTCGTGGCAGGCATCAGGGAACGGATGTCTGCCGGCGAGCCCATCGGCCCGCTCATCGCCCGGCACAACGCCTCGCTGGCGGCGCGTGCCGTTCCGGAGTGGCAGTCCACCCTGGACGCCCTTCAGGACGTTGACCACGTCGACGCAAGCGGACCGGTGGGGTTCTGGGGCGTGTCACTGGGCAGCGCGATCGGCGTGCCCTTGGCTGCAGCCGAACCGAGGATCACTGCCACCGTCTTCGGCTGCGCGGGCCACGAAGCCCTGGCCGAGGCGGCGGCACCGTCCCGGTCGAGTTCCTGCTGCAGTGGGACGACGAGCTGGCGCCGCGCGACTCCGGCCTCGCGCTCTTCGACGCCTTCGCTTCCCACGAGAAGACGCTGCACGCCAACCCGGGCCGCCACACGGGCATCCCCGCGTTCGAGCTGGAGAGTTCACAGCGCTTCTTCGCACGTCATCTCGTCCGAGACCTCGACGCCCCGCAGGCGCACCGCTGACCTGCGTGGATCAAGCCGACGTACGTCTTCGGCGCTTCTCTCCAAACACCACTGAAAGGATCTTTGCCATGCCTGCCTTCTCCGCGTATGACGGCACCAAGCTTGCCTACCACGTCTTCGGCGACGGAAGTCCCGTGGTCTGCCTGCCCGGGGGACCGACGGACTCCGTATACCTCGGCGACCTCGGTGGCCTTTCCGCGCACCGGCAGCTGATCAGGCTGGACCTCCGGGGAACCGGCCAGTCGGAGATGCCGGAGGACGCCGCCTCCTGCCGCTGCAACCGACTCGTCGACGACCTGGAAGCCCTGCGCGAGCACCTCGGCCTGGACCAGATGGACCTGCTCGCACATAGCGCCGGCGCGAATCTGGCAACGCTGTATGTGGGCCGCCATCCGGAACGCGTCAGCAATCTGGCGCTGATCACACCGAGCGTCCGGGCCGTCGACTTCACGATCACAGGAGACCTCCGGCGCGAGACTGCGCAGCTCCGCCGGGACGAGCCGTGGTTCCCGGCGGCGTTCGCGGCCTTGGAGGCGATAGTGGCGGGCAAGGCCACCAGCGACGGTTGGAAGGCCATCGCACCGTTTTCCTATGGCCGTTGGGACGAGGTGGCTCAGGCCCATCAGGCTGCTGGGGATGAGCAGATGAACATGGAGGTCGTGGCTGCCTTCGGTGCCGAGGGCACTTTCGACCCGGACGCCACCCGCGCCGCGCTCGCCCGGTTCGCTTCGCCGGTGCTCCTGCTCGCCGGAGAGGTCGATCCGGGTGCCCCTCCTCGCACGATGGCCGAGTTCGCCGGTCTGTTTCCGAACGCCGAGTTCGTCGTTCAGGCCGGAGCCGGACACTATCCGTGGCTCGACGACGCTGACCGGTTCGTGGCGACCACCGAGGCGTTCCTGGGGTAGGCGACCACATCGTCGCCGTACCTCAGCGGTTCTGGCCGGCTCGGGCGTCGGTGGTGGCTCGGCAGATCCTCGGGGAGAGGTTCGTCGACCGCTCGGGAGTGAGGCCGCTCAGCGGTAGGGCAGCGAGACGACGCCCTTGACGTCGTCCCGCTGCCCCTGCTCGGGGACAGGAGCTGCGGATGCACGGCTGAACGTGCGCAGCTCTCGGCGGAGCCGTGGAGCTGCGTCGTCCTGGGCCGTCAGGACCAACAGGGCGAGTTGGTGACTTTCTTCGAGCTGGTTCAACTCAGTCTGGTTGCAGGCGAGTTTGTGGGTGAGCCGCTGATTCCGATCCCGGAGCCGGGTGATCCGTGCCTCGCGCGGGTCGGGCTGCTGATCAGCCGCCCGGGCGGCGGCCCGCCGCCTTTCGAACTCGCCCTTCAGCTGGCTCCAGGTCCGGTGGAGAGCCGCCCTGGAGGGGCCGGCCTGACGGGCGAGGTCTTGTGGATCACGGGCTGGTCGGCCTCCCCACCCGCGACACCCGGATCCCTGCCGAGCGGCGCCTCTCGTTGCGATGGCCGGGCCCGCGGGTGTCGATGCAGAGGCCGAGCCGAAGCGCCCGCCGGAGGTGCCGCCAAGCCGGGCATTCGAACCTGGCAGGCCCGGGCCGGCCGGATCCTGGTCCGGGCCAGTGTCCCCGCCGGCTGCGGACAGGCCGTGAAGCCGGTTCAGGCGGCGCCGGTTCGCGCCGTGGTGACCGCCACCGTTGCGTAACGCATCGTGAAGCTGCCACCCGTCGAGTCGATGGCCGCCCCGACACCCTCCAGCGCCTCCGCCAGCTTGTCCGATGGGAGCCGGGTGAAGGCGCCCTGGGTGGGCATCTGGTCCAGCCACGTGTCCCGGGTGCAGGACCACTCCCAGTCGAATCGCCACTGCTCCGGTTCGCTGAACCCGCCCGCCTCTCGAATCCCGTCTGCGGCCTTGGTGAACAGCACCTGGTACCCGTCCAGGGCCGGCTTCGTCATCGCCTGGACGTTGAACGGCGAGTCGGGCATCACCCGCCGGCAGACCGCGGCGACGGCTTCCGCAACGCCGGACGGAGGCTGGAACACGTTCCAAAACGCCGCCAGCCGGCCGCCCGGGCGCAGCACCTTCGCGGCCTTGACCGCCCCCGCGACGGGGTCGATCCGGTGCCAGGCCTGGCCGACGACGACCGCATCGAATGCCCGGCCGGCCGGGTCCCAGGCTTCAAACGTCGCAATCTCAACCTCGACCCCGAGACGCCGCGCCCGGTCGGCCATCCGCGCGTCGGGCTCGACCCCGAGCACCGTGCAGCCGGCCGCCTGGAACTGCCGGGCGGCGATTCCGGTACCACAGTCGACGTCGAGGACGTCGGGGCCAGGGTTGCCTGCGACGATCCGGTCCACCATGGCCTCGGGATAGCGGGGCCGGGCCCGGTCGTATCGTTCGGCGTCCGTGCCGAACGACTCCGCTGCCTGCCGGTATTGATGAGGCTCGCTCTCGGAAAGACTCGCTCGAGTCGGCGGTAGAGTGGGCATGTGCCCACTATTGGTGGGCACATGCCCACTCGTCAACCGGGCGGGCCCGGCGAGCGAAGGAGAGATGCACGGTGCCGACAGGGGTAGCCATCCGCAACGCGCGTGAGCAGCTGTTTGACGCCGCCGAGCGCGTCCTGCTCCGGGACGGGCCGAACGCGCTGACCAGCCGGGCGGTCACCACAGAGGCAGGCTGCGCCAAGGGCGTCCTGCACCGGCACTTCGCCGACTTCGACGCCTTCCTCGCCGAGCTCGTGATGAACCGCATCGCCCTGATCGACAACCAGGCCTCCGCCCTGCGTAACTCCGCCGGGACCGGCACCGTCGCCGGTAACCTCACCGGCACTCTGGCAACCCTGTTCGAGTCGGTCGCCGTGGCGATCGTCGGCCTCGTCATCTCACGGGATGACCTGCGTGCCCGGCTGCGCCAGGCCACGCCGACCGGCGTGCCGGTCCTGACGGAAGCTACGGCCATGATCGCCTCCTACCTCACCATCGAGCGTGAACGGGGCCGCATCGCGGCCGATGCCGACCTCGCCACACTCGCTCCCACTCTGATCGGCGCCGGGCACCTGCTCTTCGCCGACCGGGAAAGCACCCCGCCGGAGGCTGGAGCCGTCCACAAGGTCGTGACCACGGTCATCGCCGGCGCCGTGCAAGAACCGCTGCTACCAAAGGCCCAGCAGCAAGAGGTCGGCCACGACTTGGCCGTCATCGCCGATGTCGACGAGGCCCCATAGGGCCCGGCCCGGCGGCCAGTCCCACCCATCCACCAGCGTCTGGTGCCTGCGCCTCAGCCTCGGTGTCGGTGTCGGTGTCGGACGGTCCCGCAAGAGGGCCACCGGCCTCCGGGCCCGGCATGGCTGGGTTCCCTGTCGAAGCGATGACAATGCCGCTGCTCCTGAGACGGACGGTCGGTTGAGCCGGTGTGCTGATTTCACGCCTGGGGCGGCTGGGGTCCTGCTCGCCTGAGCTGAACCGGGCCGCAGCCCGGGCCAGCCCCGCATTCAGCCGGGACCGGCGCTTCGAGACACGCTGGCGTTCGTGTTCCAGGACGGCGAGCTTTGCGGTCACCCACGGGTCCGGGCGGATCCCACGGGCGCGGCGGGAGGCGATCAGGGTCTGGAGGCGGTCGATGCGCGCGCTGATCCGCTCCCCGTGCAGGCGCAGCCGGTCGGCCTTGGCGAGGACACCGTTCACCCGCAGGAACAGGGGCTGTCCGTCGGTGAGCACGTGGGGCTGGGGTTCGGCGGTGAGGCGGAGGGTGCCGCCGGTCAGTAGGGTGTTCAGGCCCCAGTCGAAAGCGACCGCCACCCGATGCCCCATCCCCTGGGGCTTCGACACACTGACCGCATACGGGACATCCAACAGGAGACGACTCTCGCGGACGCGGAGCGTCGGCGCACACAAGGCGGCATGGGCAGGTATGTGGTCCGGGAGCCGGAACCGGACGTGTACCTCATGCCAGTCCTTGCGCGAAACCGGGTCGGGACGGACGGGCAGTTTCACTGTCAACACCGCGTACCGATACGGGTCTTCGGGGCAGCGGGTCAGGGTGGCGAGCTGCCGGTCCACCGCCGCGAGCACCACCTGCCCACCCACCCCGGGCCGGGCTCCAACTCCGTCACCCCGGCCGGAAACCGGCCATGCCGACCATGGAAGTCGGCGATCTGTTTCGTGCGGGCCCGCAGCACACTGCTCACGGCCCCACTTCCGCCGTCGGGCAGCGCGGCCCGCAACGCCTCCCACTCCGCTCGGGTACGCCGCACGGGGTCGGCCGGCCAGGTGACCAGGACCGCGTCCACGACCTGGGCCCGCCACCACGCCGAGCGCAGCACCCGCCCCGCCTGCTCCTCCGCGATACGCCCCACCCGATCGGGGACGTACACACCCGCAGGAGTCTTTGTCCGCCAGCCAAGGCGCCGCAACGCCATCCACGCCTGCGACGGCAACGACACCCCGGCCTCGTCCACCCCGGACGCCAGCCGGGCCAGATCCGGCCCGCTCCAGCGCCCCCGCACCACACCCGACGCCAAGCCCTCCACCAGCGAGGCCAGCCACCGCACCCGCGCCACCAACACCGCCTCCGGCAACGCCTGTCCGGTCACGGTGTCGACACCCCGGAACGCGCGGGCACACGCGGCAGCGACCTGCTGCACCTCACCCTCACCCAGGGTCATCTTCCGCCGCATTCGCTTCTCGCCTCCGTCCGTGTCCGGTGTGCTCGTGTGCTGCTCGCGGGACTGTCTGCGCAAGGGGGCAGGTCAGACGGTGGGCGGCCGGCCGGTGTGTGGCGGGCTGCCGACGGCGGCGAGCAACCGCTGTCCGGCCTGACGTGAGCGGATCCCGTACACACGGCCAAAGAAGGAGGCGATCAACGAGACGAAGTCGGCCAGGAGTTCTTCCGTGCCGCCCGGTGCGGCCGCCTTGGGGTGGAGCACTTCGACCTGCACCCCATCCGCTTCCAGCACGGTGATCAGCCAGCGGGTCCCGAATCGGGCCAGCCGGTCCTCGTGGGTGACCCGGACATGCGTGATCCGACCCTCCCGAGCGGCGGCCAGCAGCCGCTTCAGCCCCAAACGCTCCTCCCGCAGACCCGACGCACGGTCCTTGAACACCGCGATCACCTCGCCCGAAGCGGTGGCCCGCAACTTTGCCTCCTGCGCGGCGAGCGACGACTCCTGCCCCGTACTGCCAGACACGCGCACATACAACGCCTCACGGCGCTCACGCTCCCCACCCCGACCGTCAACGACCAGCGCGTCCAGTCCGGTTGTGGGAAACCTGCGCTCACGCCCCACCCACACCACCCGAACCCGCCCCGCGTCCGCCCACACCCGAAGCGTGTCCGGATGCACGCCCACACGACGCGCCGCCACCGCCAACCGCAACAACTCCATGCCCACGGACGGTAGCCCCGGACACAGCCCAGACTCTTCCCAGAACAGCAGAAAGCTGCACGAAATGATGAAAACAGAAATAAACAATCTCAAACCACCGAAGACGTGCTACTCACCATCACCCTGGGGGCTGTCGATTAATAACTCCTCGGCTTATGGATGCCGTTGACCCCTAGGATGCGGGGGTGACGGATGAGGTGCAGCCGGGGTGGGCGG
>NZ_JBSFYR010000176.1:0-7423 GCF_053599875.1 Streptomyces sp. NPDC005151
TCAGATCCTGGCTCGCAAGGCGTCCTCAGTTCACCGGGCTCCTGCCCGCTGACACGGCACTCAGAAGACGCATCCACAGGTATTGACAATTACTCTTCACCCTCGTCCCCACCGCGCCTTTGCCCTACAACGCGGAGTGGCAGGGGCTGGTGGCCACCTTGGAAGACTCGCTACGGCTGCACGATCACAAAGCGGGCAGCCTCACAGCCCTGGACCGCTATCTGCACGACCGTACCGACGGCATGATCGGCTCCCTGTCCCACCTGATCAGAGGCGCCGCTCTGGACGCGATCCTCACCGGCAGCGAGAAGATCACGAAGTCGGGTCTCAACGCGATCCCTCTTGACCACAGTTCGGAATCGAGCTGACCGCCGCAGAAAGGCATCTCCCTGCCATGCCGTCCGGCACCGTCGACGAACGTCCCGCAGCCCCGCTTCCCATAAGCGTCCGCCCGCACCTGGGCGAGAGCACCGAGAACTACATCAGGCGCCTGGCCACAGCGAATCACCTTCGGCCCAGCGCCCTGCACGCGATTGCCTGCGGGCCGCCCAACTGGACTGGAAAGCCCCGCCTCGAACGGCTCGCCGTCCTCGCCGGTCGCCCAGTCGACCACCTCAACGAAGCCCTGACAGATGCCGTCGTTCCCCGCCGTCGCACCACCGTCACAGGCCAGTATCAGCGGCTGCCCCCAAGCACCTACCTGATCTATGAAGCAATCCAGAAAGACGCGGAAGCCGGCCTCTCCCTGCGACACCTCGCCGAACGGCACGGCGTCAGACGGCACATCGTCCGCGCGGCCCTGACCGCCTTGATGCCGCCCGCGCGGCAACGTCCGAAGCGCCACCGAAAGACGCCGGTCATCGCCTCGGTCCGGCACCTCATCACCCCCATGATCAGACAGGACGCGAGTCCCAAGGACATCTGGAAGACGCTCATGGACGACCACGGCATCTCCATCTCGTTCTCCACGCTCAACGCCTACGTCCGCAGCCAGCGGACCAGCTATCGCGCACCCACCCCACCCACCCGCTGAAACCGGCCTGTTAATGCCCTCCCCCGACTACCGACCGCCGACCCGGCTGCCCATCCAGGTCCGTCCCGTCGCCGGAGAACGGGCGCGATCCTTCATCGCTCGGCTGGCCGCGGCCAACCATCTGAAGGCCGACCATCTGCGGACCTTTCTCTGCGAGCCTCCACTGCACCGGGGAAAGCCCACCTGGCCCCGTCTGGCCACGGTGACCGGTCGCGATCCCGAGGCCCTCCGGGGAATCCTCGACCGCACGCAGTGCGCGGAATGTCGCAAGTTCATGCTCTACCAGGGCAGCAACAGCCTCAGGCAGACCTGTTCACAGGCCTGCCGTCAGAAGATCTACCGGCGCCGGCACCCGAAACCGCTGAAGCAGCAAGCTGTGACCTGCCAGTTCTGCGGCAAGAAGCTGATCATCGCGGCCCACAGAGAAACCCGCCGCTGGTGCTCAGCAAGCTGTCGGCAGAAGGGCTACCGGCAACGACAAGGCGAGAACGCCGAAGCGCTGGCCACCCAACCCACCTGCGACGAGTGCGACACCCCACTCGGCGCCGGCAGCCGACGACGCTGGTGCTCGAAAAGCTGCAGCCACCGGGCCTACAACGTCGCCGGATCGAACGAGGCGAGTCCCCACTGCCGACGCCCAATCCCGATGCCCCGCCCAGACAACAGCCGACAGCCTGCGCAGCATGCTCGGGCCCCTTGCCGCCAGGGCGCAGAAACCAAATACGCCTCACATGCTCAGCAACCTGCCGCAACAAGCTCTACCACTGGCGCAAAGCAGAGCGACTCGCCCAAGAACACCTAACCCACGAATCGATGCGTCGTGTCACCAGCTCCGAATATCCCTGACCTGCGGTCAGGAGGTGTGGACGACTTCGAAGGGGGTGCACACAATCAGTGTTCTGCTACCTCCCAGACCAGATCGCCGACGTCGTCCACGACAGCGACGCATGCCTCTTCAGTGCCGCCGAGGGCAGCATGCCGGAGCAGGGCCGAGGTCCCTGATTCGAGTGCGGCAGCGATGTCCTGGAGCATGGAAGCCACCGAACCCCACAGCGGCACCCCGAGCACCCACGTCTCGTGGTCCCACAGGAAAACTGAGCCATAGGAATCGCCGAGCCGCAGGTCGACGATGAGTCCGTCACCGCCAGGACTCATCGCGATCGGCAGGAACGACGGCAGGAACCGCGGTTCTGGTTCGCCGTTCGCATCGAAGGAGGCCCCTTCCTGTTCCGCGACCAGCAACCAGATCTCTCTCGTTTCCAGGGCTTCCTCCAAGCCCACCGGAGCAAACGATCCAGGGATCCAGTAGTCGGCACTGACACGGTCCAGGGTCCACCACTCGTGCACTTCGGTGGGGAGTGCTACCTCAAGGTCCGCCTCGACCGCGCGGAGCTGGCCCTCGTCCGCAGCCGCCCTTACGGGGGCCCTCTGCAGACGATCTCTGCACCAGGCGTCGATACGATCCCACGACTTCCGCACTTCATGATCAATCGAGGTCATGGTCGAAAGTCTCTCAAGGAGCTCTGACAGGTGCGCTCCGCACCCGCGAAGCATCTCCGGCAGGTTCAGGTCAGGGAGCCGAGCCAGTTCGCACGTTCGCCGAGCGGTAGACCGCGCGACCAATCGCTCAACCTTCGGTGAGAAACGCTCAACCTTCACTGCGACAGGTCAGTCAGTCCTGGTGGGCCATCGAGTAGAGCGCCCCTGCGGGCTTGGCCAGGTGGTGGGCTAGCTGCTGCGCCTCGGTACCGGCGGCGCCCCCTTCCCAGACCGCGGCGACGACATCGTGCCCCTGCTCCTGGTGCTCGCTCATGCCGGACCTGCCGTGGTCTCGGTGGCGCGAGTGAGGAAGGCGGCGAGGTCGCCAGCGGCCTCGGGGTCGGCGGCGGTGAGCCGGGCCGCGAACGCCAGCTGGCCGACGTCGACGCCCGGAACCAGACGGCCGAGTTCGGCGAGCAGCGCGGCGTGGGCGAGCACCGGCGGCGGCAGAAGGCCGGTCGCGGCCTCGCGGGCGGCCGGGTCGCGGTAGTGCCCGAGGTGCGCAGCCAGGGCGTGCGCGAACCAGGCGTCGACGTCGCCCTGGACGTACGACCCGGCCCGCCGGGTGAGTTCGTCCCGGACGGCTTCGTCGCCCTCGCGGGGCTCGGTGTGCTTCAGCGTGCCCAGCTCGCGCAGCGCCTGGAGCTCATCGGCGCGGGCCGCGATCCGGGCGGCTTCGCGCAGCTCAGCTTCCCGGGCGGCGGCTGCCGCGGCGTCGGCGGCGAGTTCGGCCCGGACCACGTCGTCCGTCTCCGGGTTGTAGGCCGTGCCCGGCAGGAGGTCCTGACCCGGCTCATCCTGCCGACATGGACGAAGACCACCGCCCCACAGGAACGGCCGATCGTCGTCTTCGTTGCGGGATAGCCGGGCACTCGGCAAGACACGGCTTGCCGAGTGCCACAGCCGGATCTCGGTCTGCTGCTGTGTCACCGGTCGCGGCGCGGCAGCGTCGTCGAACGAGCAGTTACCGGCGTGGGCGGAGCTGCATCCCCTCACCCATGCCGCCCTCACGGAGGTACTGGCACCCTCGGAAATCCGAGAGTACCGGGGACGGCCGGCCCGAGATTCACAAGCTTCTCAGGATGGCGGCTAGCTCCTGGGCATCGATGCCGTCGCCGGTGAGGTCGTCCTCGATCGCATCGGCGGAAGGGCTACGTCGGCAGGGGTGTGCGCAGGGCGAGGATGGCCATGTCGTCGTGGCCGTCGCTGGGGTGGTGGTCAACAAGGGCCTGGCAGAGGCCGTTCAGGGACAGGTCGCCGTGGGCGGCCGCGATTTGGGCGAGGGCGTCGAGACTGGTGTCGATGGGGTGCTGGGGGTGCTCGACCAGTCCGTCGGTGAAGAAGACCACGGTGGAGCCAGCGGAGAGTGGGTGGGTGTGGTCAGGGCGGGATTGGTCGGCGTCTACTCCGAGAGGGATCCCGGGATCGGCATACAGGTACTTCGGCCGCCGACCGGGGGTGATGAGCAGGGGCGGGAGGTGGCCTGCGGTGCTCCAGCGCAGGGTCCAGGCGGAGCCTTCGGGTTCGATGCGGGCCAGGCAGGCGGTGGTGAGGGGGTTATTGGTGATGGCATGCAGAGTGCGGTCAAGCTGTGTGAGGACTGCGCTGGGCGGGGTGCGGCGGTCGTAGAGAAGGGCGCGCAGCATGTTGCGGGTCTGGGCCATGGCTGCCGCAGCTTTCAGGTCATGGCCGCAAACGTCGCCGATGACGGCTGCGCACGCCCGGTCAGGGAGCAGAAAGGCGTCGTACCAGTCACCGCCGACCCGTGCTGGGGCGGTCGCCGGCCGGTACATGGCGGCACCCTCATACGGTCGCAGATCGGACAGCGTCGGCAGCAGCAGGCGTTGGAACAGCTCGCTGCCTGCCCGGACATGCTCGAACAGGCGCGCGTTTTCGATGGCCACTCCGGCGGCCCCGGCAAGTGCAACGACGATGTCCTCGTCGTACGCATCGAAGGGCTCCCCGTCACGCCGGTCGGCCAAGTAAAGGTCCCCGTAGACCTCGCCCCGGACGCTGATCGCCACCCCGAGAAGGCTGCGCATCGGCGGGTGACCGGGCGGGAAACCTGCGGAATGCGGATGAGAGGAAATCTCCTGGACCCGGAGCGGTTCGGGACGGCGGATCAGCGTCCCGAGCAGACCCCGCCCGTGCGGAAACTCGACACCGCCCAGGTCGGCCCGTTCCTGCTCGCTCAGCCCCACGGGGATGAAGTGCGCCAGGCCCGTGCCCTGCTCATCGAGGACGCCCAGCGCACCATAGCGGGCCTGGACCAGGTTCATAGCAGCCGTGACGATCCGGTCCAGCACCACTGGCAGCTCCAACTCCCGACTGACTGCCATGACCGCGTCTAGCAACGCCTGCAACTGGTCCCTGGTCCGGGCCAGCCCCCGGAGCTGCGCTGCGATCTGGCCGAGCTGGTGGTCCAGGAAGTCATGCAGGTCAGCGATGTTCGGAGGTTTCGGTTGATCACGTTCCATGGGCTCTCCCGATGCCGCCGCACAAGCCGTCCTACCTGGCGGGCGTGCATTACTCACCCTCACCCACCGGCATGGGGACCCCCACACAGGTCACACCGCTCGGGCTGAGCCTGTCCCGGGCCGCCGACATTCGGCTCACTGTCAGTCGTCCCTCCTGTCTATCGCCTCGAGCCGACCACCGCCCCCCGACGCTCCGGGTTCAGAAACAGCTTCTCAACACCGACAAATCGTTTTCGGATTCCCCTTGGGGTCCGAACCCGGCTTATGTCGTGCCGCATCAAGCCGAGCCTGGCGAGCAGCCACCTGCTGGGCGAAGTCCGCTCTTGGAAGAAGGCTACGACGATCGAGGCCGTCAGCCGGAGGCCAGAGCTTCAGGGCGAGAGTCTCCGCGTGGCTGGGCAGGTCGGCCGAACGGGTCCACCCAGCCGGGGGATCAGCGAGACGGGAACCGGTTGCCGCTCGAAGGCTGCCAGACGGGTCCGGGTGGCACGAAACGAGGGGATGGCCCCATGCATGACGCCGCCCCCTCGGTGATCCCTGGTCAGCCGCGCCGGATCTTCTTCAAGTCGTCCAACGACAGTTCGTGATGGCCGGTGGCCTCCTTGCTCGACACCCATGCCAGGACCTGCGGATCAGGCCGGGAGTCGCGTGGGCGGAGGTCGGCGGCCGAGGTGTCCTTGCCATCGGAGTCGATGAGCTGGTCGATGTACCGGGCCAGCTCGTGCGGACCGCCGCCGCCGTACCCGACGCCGTAACCCCGCCCGTCCTCCTCCGGGAGGA
Organism: Streptomyces sp. NPDC005151; assembly: GCF_053599875.1. Lineage (NCBI taxonomy): Bacteria > Bacillati > Actinomycetota > Actinomycetes > Kitasatosporales > Streptomycetaceae > Streptomyces > Streptomyces sp. NPDC005151. Next base: position 5,830 of record NZ_JBSFYR010000176.1, read on the forward strand.
GCGACAGGAGACCGACGGCTGTCCTGATCCAGAACTGGCCCGGCTCGAGGATCAGGGAGGCGAAGGTGTCCTGGGTGCGCAGCTCCAGCGGCGCGTACGTCAGGTACTTCCAGGTCTCGATGTTTCCGCTGACGGTGCGGTAGTGCTTCGCCACGACGGGGAGCCCGAACTCAGGGTCGAAGAAGGTCTGGTAGCAGACGCAGCCCGAACCGCCCACGGCCGAGGGACTGAGGTGACCCCCGGAGTGTGGACACAGGGGTTCATGCTGCGAGTGAGAGTTTAGCTGTCCTGTGGTGGTGCTGTTCGAACTCCATCGGGGAGAGGTAGGAGAGCGCGCTGTGTCGGCGTCGGGCGTTGTAGTAGGTGAGCCACCGGAATATCTCAAGCCTCGCCTGAGACATCGTCACGAACACTCTCCTGTACATCGTTTCTCGCTTCAGTCCCTGCCAGAAACTCTCGGCCAGGGCGTTGATGCCCCTATGGATGTCAAGCGGCATCTCGGGCTAGTCCCGTGTCGTTGGCCGCGGTGTTCGTGGGGACGATGAGCCGGTAGATCTCTCGTGCGACGTACCGCTTGAGGCAGCGGATGATCTCGCGTTTGGTCTTGCCCTCCGCAAGGCGTCGCCGCAGGTAGTCCTGGGAACGACCCTCCCAGCGCAGGCGGCTCAGGACGATCCGGTAGAGGGCAGCGTTGGCCTGTCGGTCACCGCCTCGGTTGAGTCTGCGGCGCTGCGTCTTGCCGGAGGACGCCTCGACGGGGCTGGCGCCGCACAGGGCGGCGAAGGACGCCTCGTTGTCGAGGCGTCCGGGGTTGTCACCGGCCGAGATGAGCAGGACAGCTGCGCTGTCCGGGCCGACGCCGTAGACGTCGAGCAGATCAGGAGTAGTCGCTTTGATTGTTTCGGTTATCCGCTTGGTGAGGTCGTTGATCTCTTCGGTCAGGTGCTGGATGCGGCGGGCCAGCAGTCGCAGGGTGTGACGCGCGGCCTCTGCCGGCCCGGAGATCTCGGGCTCCGTGAGTGCGGCGCACTGCTGGAACAGCTTCGGGTTTCTCAGCCCGGCCAGGGACTCGCGAAGTTCGGCATCGGCGCAGACCAGGACGCTCTTGAGCTGGTTGATGGCCTGGGTCCTGGACTTGATGGCGGATCCCTTCGCCAGCTTGAACAGCCGCAGCATCTCCACCGGGCCGTCGCTGGTCTTCGCCGTGGCGGTGGCACGACCGGACAAGACGGCGCGGGCGGCGGCTTCGGCATCGACGGCGTCGGTCTTGCCGTGACGCCGTCGGGCGGCCTTGTCTGGCTGGTTGACCTCGGTCACCTCAATGCCTTCGGCCCGCAGGTGTTCTTGCCCCGGCTGTTGCCCCTTCTGTTGCACGCCCTGTCGGCAGGTTGCCGGGTCCGGCCGGCCCGGAGCGGGCACCAGACCGACGCGGGACGTGTCAGCGCGGGAGAACTCACCACGCGGGCGCGCCGGGGCAGGTTGGTGTGGTGAGCTTTTCGGGCTCTCCTGCTGCATGAGTGGGTCACTCTGTGGCGGGTTGGCGACCGGGGAGGGTGGGACGTTCCCCGGCGAGGGTGAGCATGACGAGGGCGAT
>NZ_JBSFYR010000177.1:0-7313 GCF_053599875.1 Streptomyces sp. NPDC005151
GCGTACGCGCGGGCCGTGTTCGCGGGGCACTGCCCGCCGCTGAGCGAGGAAATCGTCGACCAGCACACGGAGGCGCGGCTGGCCCGACAGAAGCTGCTGACGCGGGTGCCGCTCGCGGAGCTTTCGTTCATCATCGGCGAGGAGGCGCTGCGCGACCCGGTGGGCGGCGCGGAGGTGATGCGTGAGCAGTGGAAACGACTACTGGAGCTGGGCGCGTTGCGCAATGTGGAGGTTCAGGTCATGCCCGCCAAGCGCGGGTTCCACCCAGGCAAGAACGGGCCGTTCATGACGGTACAGACGAAGGAGCTTCAGCACCTCGGGTACTTCGAGTCACAGGGCGTCGGCTGCGTTGTCCGTGATCCTGCCGACGTCAGCGCCTTCGGGTTGCGATATGGCAAGCTGCGATCGCAGGCCCTGAACGTCGAGGAGTCTGTGCGGCTCATCGAACGGCTGGTGGGAGAGACATGAGCGTGGAGCAGGTAACCGACAGCGCGGACGAGCTGAACTGGTCCAAAAGCAGCTACAGCGGGTCGGACGGTGGGGACTGCGTCGAGGTGGCCACCGGCCACGACGCCGTGTACGTACGGGACTCGAAGGTTGCGGGCGACGCGCCGGTGCTGCGGGTCAGCCGGGGCAAGTGGGCGGCGTTCGTGTCGCTTGCGGCTGGATAGTGCCGACCAGGCTGCCTGGCCACAACACCGGGCTCGCTCACGTCACTTGAGGTGATGTGAGCGAGCCCGTTGTCATGCCGAGGATCAGAAGAGGGCGCCCACGGCGCCCTCACCGAAATCCGAGCCACCTCGCGCAGCGAGCTGCTCCTTGCGCTTCCGGATGGCGTCGGCAGAGGGCTTTGGCATGTCCGGGTGCTTGGCCGGCTTCTTGTGCAGACCGAGGTGGACTTCGTCGGCGTAGGCCTGGTGGTTCAGTTGGCGCAGTCGGTCGATGATCTCGGTGCGCGCGAGGAGACCGATGGTGTAGCGGGTGCCCTGGTCGGTCTCGTGGAAGTCGTGGTCGAGCGGGAACGTCTCGTGCGTCGGGTCGGCGTGCGGCGTCTGCCCGGAGTCGTCCAGGAGGTCGTACCAGCCGTATGCCTCGACGGTGGCCCTGTCGATCTCCTCGTGGATACGTCGGAGTTCGACGATGTCCTCGTCCTGACAGTCGGAGTTATGGACCAGGTTGTAGGTGGCGGTGAGGCCCATATTGCGGGCGAGCATCAGGTCGCGACGGTAGGCGTCGAGGTGGGTGCCCGCGGTGCGGAGGCGCTCTGTGAAGAAGGGGCGAACTAGAGTCTCAAATGCATCGGTGGGCGTATAACTCAGGTCCGCCTTCATCGTGGCACACCGATCGAGCGCCCACCAATAGTGAGGTGCGCTACTCAGGAAACCAAGAAGCGCAAGATCGCCAGAGGCGAAGACAACAAGCTTCTGATCCAACATATTCCTGCTGGATACCGCGACCGGCATCACAACCTTGCTGACTTGAGCCATAACAATACAGAAACCAAGCCCCGCAATTGCACGCATCAATGCTGGCCGCTTTTCCCCGTATTGCCACCAATAATCCCGATACACCTTTCTGTTATTCAAGAGCCGCTCAGGCCTCACGTCGCGCTTAAATTTCTCAAACGCCTTCGGATATTCAGCGGCGCGCGATTGGCCCCAGTCTCTGAAATTGATAATCCAGCGATCCGTCTCATGTGTTGGACTCTGATTAACATCCCGCCCATTCCGAAAGGGAAACAGCACCTCCTCGTATCGCTGATCCTCCGAAATCCATGCCCTTGCCTCCGATGCGGACAGGGTAAATCCAATGCCCTGGACCATAACACCCTTGAACGAGACACCCTTGAGCCTAACGAGCGGCTCCACCCATGCCAGCTCCCTCGTCTTTGGGTTCAACGATGTCGAGATGCCACTCGAAGCGACACGCCCACCCAACACGCACACCGCAGGTTTCTCAATCAACACTCTAGTCGTCCAAACTGCGCAATATTCCAGCACAGCCGATCGCGATGGCCACGGCTCGCTTTTCACTGCACGACGGATTCGAGCCCCGGCAGCCTCCAGTTGATCGAGACCAACTTCTCGGGTGTCGCCTTGCGCAAGTGTATTGGTGGCGATAAGCCCAGTCTGACCAATTGTATTCAATAGTTGATGTGCACGCAATTCAAAGTACGCCACCAAGTCCGCGTTGCCTCGTTTACCTTGCGCAAGGTAATCCACCAAGCATTCCCGATACGCTTCTCCCATCGCACCCGTAATTTTACTGCCGCCCAAGAATGGCGGGTTCCCCACCACCGCGTCGAAACCGCCCCCGCGCGAGAACACCTCCGGGAACACCAACGGCCAATGCACCGGCCGCCGCTCCAGTCCCCCCGTCGGCAACTCCGCCCCCAGCCACTCCTCCGCCGTGGCCCGCGCCTCGCGCACCACCTCCGAGTCGTCCTCGACCCCGTCCGCGACGATCTTCTCCACGATCCACGCCGCCTGCGGGAACAGGTCCTTGACCCGATCCCCGCCATCCGCCGCGTACCACTCCACGCGCCCCGACGCGCACGTAGCCAGCGCCGCGCCCGCGATCAGGTCGCCCACCAACCGCAGCCGCCGCGAGTGCCGGTTGACCTCCGCCAGCCGCTCCCGCTTCCGCTGGAGCGCAGGCAGGTCCACACCCTTGATCGCCGTGATCGCCAGGCGTTCCCGCGTCAGCTCGTCCACCAACTCCCTGGCCTGCTCGACCAGCACGTCCGACTGCCGCTGCGGCTTCATGTGCACCGACTGCAACTGCTCCATGCTGTGCACGCCCAGCAGTGAGTCCCCCGCGACCAGCCGGTCGTCCAGGAACGTGAACGGCCGGGTCGGGTCCATCGACACCAGCCACAGTGACAGCTTCGCCATCTCCACGGCCATCGGGTTGATGTCCACCCCGTACAGGCAGTGCTCGATGATCTGGCGACGGGACTCGACGACCACCGGGTCCTGCTCCGAGTCCGCCGCCGTCACCGCGTCCACGGCCCGGCCAGCCCGGTACGTCATCGCGTCCGTGCGGCCCTTGTTCTCCCAGGCCTCGATCAGCCGGTCGCCGAGGTAACGACACGCAGCGACCAGGAACGCCGCCGAGCCCATCGCGATGTCCGCGACCTTCAGCTTCAGGATCTGCTCGGGTGACTTGAGCCGCCACTCCCCCGTGTCCGCCGTCTGGAGCGGGCCCGGCTCGTACACCAGCGGCTCCAGCGCGTGCCGGACGACGTCCTCGGCCAGGAACCTGGGCGTGTAGTGCGTACCCGTGTTCTTGCGGAGCGAGGACTCGGTGACGTACAGCGAACCGTTCGGGATGACCATCGGCAGGTCACGCAGGTCCCGGCGCAGGATGCCGAAGAACGGCAGCAGCCGCTCGCTCAGCGCCGCGTTCTTCGTGACGGCGTTCAGCTGCCGGCGGGCCTCGACGTCGTCCGCGACCGGGGCGAGCAGCTTCTCCAGCTTGGCCGCGCTCGCCGGGGGCTTCGGGTCCTTCCACTTCTCGTGGATGGACTTGGCGAGGGTCTTGACCGACCCGCCGGACTTCGCGGCCAGCGTCTCCAACTCCCGCAACGGTACCTCGTGTTCGAGGCCCTCCGGGCCGATCAGGCCCACCATGTCCTCTATGGCCCGCTCGCCGCCGTACGAGAGCAGGCCCTCGTACACGTAACCGATCTGCTCGACGTCCAGGGCGCGGAAGCTCAGGGTGCGGACTTCGGCGTTCTTGCCCGTGCCGACGCGGACCTCCTGCACCGACTGGAGCATGTGCAGAACCGTGCGGTCGTCGATGGGGAGGAGCGGGGTGCTGAGCTCCAGCCAGTCGTACGTGTCAGGGGCGAAGATCGAGCCGTCGTACGCGGGCAGGTGCAGCTCGGGGTGGTCCACTCCGCCGTGTACCGCGTGGAAGAGGGCGATCAGGCGGTGCCAGGCCGAGGTGGTGTGCTCCAGGGCGCTCTCGCCCTCCGCGTCGGCGCGGGCCTTGAGTTCGGCGCGCAGGAAGCGGGCGGAGTACGCCTTCGCGTACACCTCGTTGTCCGCCGGGAGCAGGCCGCGCTCCTCCGCGTACAGGAGGAAGACGATGCGCATCATGACAGCGACCGCGCCGCGGTAGACCTCACCGGCGGCAACTCCGTTCGCGTGGAGGCCCGGTGCGTCCGCGTCCATCGCGCGGACGTCGGCTCGCCCTATGGCGTCGACGAGCAGTTCCACGGCCTGGCGGACCTGGATGCCGAGCGCTTCGGTGACGTCCTCGCCGGCGGCGAGGCTGGCCTTGAGCAAGCCGACCAGAGTCTCGGCCTCCGCGTACTCGAAGAAGCGGCGGCGGCGCAGGAGCGAGACGAAGGCACGGACCACGTTGCGTTCAGCGGCCTCGTTCCAGCCGATGGTGTCGAAGACGGCAGTCGTCGTGACGCCGCCGATGGGGGCCCAGACCAGACACCACCAGCGGCCATCCGTCACAAGGCCGAGCGGGATGTCATGGTGGCGGAGCAGCCGGGCCAGGCGGTCCGCGGGGGCTGCCGCCCAGTCGCCGCCCGCGGCGGCACGGGAGGTGGGGACGGTTCCGGCGGGAACAGTCGTGCCGAGGAGACGGACGCGCTTGGCGGCGGCGGTGTCGGGTTCGGTGGCGAGGTCGGTGCCCGGTTCGACGAGGGCGAAGTCGGGGCGGAGTACGGCGCCGTGCTCGGGTATGTGGAGGGTGAGGCGGTCGAGCGCGAGGTCGTCGTCCTCGCCCTGGCGGAGGGTGAGCGCGTCGCCCCAGCCGAGGAGGGAGCGCAGGACGTACGCGACCCACTCGTCGCGGCCTGCGGTGGTGTCGTTCTGCCAGTCGGCATGATGGGCGCGCAGGCGGGCCCGTTCGTCCTTCTCCAGGGCGTCGAGCTGGGGCCAGTGCCGGCGGAGCACCGGCATGGTGAGGAACGGGCCGGAGACCTCGGTGAGGTCGAGCCACTCCTGGTGCTGGCGACGGCCGTCGAGCGCCTGGGCCTTGGCGGCGGCGAGACCACGTGAGACGGGGCGAGGGCTCATCGGCGGGCTTCCTTTGCGGGGATCACGAAGACGACGGCGACGGGGAAGAGGTGGGCGCGCGGTTCGCGGTAGCGGGCGGCGATCGCGGCGAGTTCGCGGTCGCGCTCGGCGGGCAGCCCGTCGAGGCGCTGCTGCCAGCGGGCCCGGTCGTCGTCGTACTGACGGCGTTCGGCCGCGGTGATGTCGTGCCGGCTGAAGAGGGCGAACTGTTCGCTGGAGCCGTCGCCCTCCTCCTTGAGCTTGGCGCGCAGGGTGGTTTCGAAGCGGCCGAGGGTGGCGGTGATGCGGCGTTCTTCCTCCGCCTGCCGGTCCGCGAGTGCCTTGACCAGGCTGTCGCCTCGCTCGCGGGCGCGGGCTTCGAGGGAGGTGTTCAGCGGCTTCGCCAGCTTCCCCCACGCCTCAGTGAGTTCTTGCCGGAGGTGGGGGGCTGCCTCGGTGCCCTCGGTGAGCGCCTGTGCGAGCGCGTCGCCCTGCGTGCGTACGGACTCCCAGCGGCGGAACCAGCCGGTGTCGCCGAACCAGCCACCCGCGTGGATGACTTCCTCGTGCAGGCGGGTGCCGTCGTTGCCGACGAGGACATAGCGGGCGTACGCGGAGACAAGGGTGGTCGTGATCGCCGGGTCGTCGCTGACGACGGAGGTGACGCGGTGCAGTCCCACGGAGTCCGCGTTCCAGACGGCGGCTGTCAGCAGACGCGTCGACAGAGCGACCAGCGGGTGCTTGAGGTGGGTGAGGACGACGTCGTCACGGCCCTTCGCGGCGACGGCCGCGTCGAAGGTGATGGGGCGCTGCTCGTCCTCGCGCAGCTTGTGGGCGAGACCGCGGCTCGCTCGTTCCCAGGTGCCGGAGAGCGGCGGGACCTCGTACAGCTCGCCGGGTTCGAAGTCCTCGGCCAGGCTGCGGTCGGCGGCGAGGGGCGGCTGGTGGTCCAGAGCGAGAGCCGTGTCGACGACGCGCTTGATGTTGGCGGGCGTCAGGCCGAGGGTCGAGACGGTCTCGTCGTACTGGTCGGCGAGACGCTTCGTCTGGGCGGTGACGTTCTGCTCCGGGGCGACCTCGCCGCCGGTGCGGCGGCCCTGGATGGTACGCGGCTTGGCGTTCTCGATGTCGACGGGCATCGTGTCGCCGGTCATGCGGCGCTGGACCGCTTCGGCGATGACGGCGTTGACCGATCCCAGGTCCTGTTCCATGCGCGCGACCTTCTTGGCGACGCGGGACAGGAACTCCAGGTCCGCTTCGTACGATCCGGCCTGGGCCTGCTGCCAGCCGGAGCCTATGAAGTGGGATATCTCCGGGTCCCTGCGCTGGCCCCAGCGGTCTATTCGGCCTATTCGCTGTTCGAGTTTGTTGGGGTTGAACGGGATGTCGTAGTTGACCAGGCGGTGGCAGTGGTTCTGCAGGTCGATGCCCTCGCCGGCCGCGTCCGTGGCGAGCAGGATGCGGACCGCGCCCTCGTCGGTGGACGGGTCGGCCTGGAAGCCGAGACGGATGCGTTCGCGGTCCTCGGTGCTGAGGCCCCCGTGCAGGATGGCGGTGCGGCCGTCGTCGGTGAGCTTCTCCTGGCGCAGCAGGGTGAGGAGCCAGTCCAGGGTGTCTCGGTACTCGGTGAAGACGACGATGCGCTCGTTCGTCCAGTGCTTGCCGTCAGCGGTGCGGCAGATGGCCTTGAGCGTATTCAGGAGCGCATCGGCCTTGGAGTCCGCAGCAGCCTCATGGGTGACCGCCCAGCGTTCCATCCGCGGGAGGAGGTCGAGTTCCTGATTGTCCTCGGCCGGCGTCAGGGAGGTGGAGCGGGTGAGTGCGGCGTCCTCGGCGTCGACGAGACCGAAGTCGTCCAGGTCGGCGACCATGTCCGCGAAGTCGTCGAGCCAGTCCGGCACTTCAGCTGCTGCGGTACGGGTCCGAGTGCCGGTGTCCTCAAGATGGGACAAGTAGACGCGGACCGTGTGGAGGAAAGCGGCCGGGGACGAGAAGAGACGTTTCTTCAGCAGCAGCGTCACCAGGTCGGCGGCGCGACGGCCGCCCTTGGCCGTCGGGACGAGCTTCTTGCGGCGCAGGTCGGCGAACGAGGTGAGCAGGCCGTGGATCTCGCGTTCGGTGTCCGTGTAGTCGACGACGAGAGGCTTGGTTACGCGCGTACGGAAGCGGGGCGTGCCGTCGGCGTTGGTGACCGTCGCCTTCAGACCCGAATCCGCAGGTAGTGGCGGTGTCCGGTAGCTGATACGACGACAGGTGCGCTTCGAGTTTGAGAAGATCGAGGTTCCTACGCCTAAT
>NZ_JBSFYR010000178.1:0-2819 GCF_053599875.1 Streptomyces sp. NPDC005151
GGCTCGGTCCGCCTGAAGGGGCAGAGCTACTATTCCGGCGACCTTTCGCTCTACCAGGTATTGAAGCCCGAGGCGGCCTCCGCGAGGATCTTCAAGGGCGGGCAGAACTCCACCTCGTCCCGGGAGGTTCACGACTACTGGCGGCGTTGGGCTCAGAGCGGCGACAAGGTGTGCACCGGCCACCCAGGCCACCGTGAAGTACAGCGGAGGAACCATCGCGCGGAACATGGTCGTCGCCAAGAAGACCTCGAGCGCCCGTGTCATCGGGGGCGACTCCGGCGGCCCCGTCTACACCGTGGACAGCTCCGGACGGGCCTACGCCAAGGGCATCATCTCGGGCGGTGGCGGTGGCGGCAGCGCCTGCGCAGCACATCTCGCGGCAGCCGGTGCAGCAGCGCGGCAAGGAACGCCCGGTCGGTCGGCGTGAACCGCACCCGCTCCCCACCCAGTTGGCGCTCCAGTACCGTGATCTGGTGGCGCAGCGCCAGGATCTCGACGATATTGTCCCGGTCGCTCATCGACAGCAAGCGCAGCATCGCGAACGCGTTCGTCACACCGAAGTAAGCCAGTCGCAGCAGCATGACGGATCATCATGCCGCGGTGATCACCAACCGCGCGAGGGCCCGGTGCCATCAGCCACAGCTGGCATGCCCCAGCCCCCGCACACGGCTCCCACCAGGATGGATGAGTTTTCGGCAAGGGCACCATCGGGTTCCCGCAGGCCAGGGTGGTGACGCTGACCGAGACCGGTACGCACGCGACGATCGACGCGCGGATAGGCAGCTTCAAGGGCGGTGGTGGCGAGCCCGCGCTGGCGACAGAGATGGCCAGCAGTGCCGCCGGCATGCTGGTGATCATGGACCGGCCTTCCCCGTGTCGCACTGTGGAAGGCATAGACGCAGACCGGAGCACACTTGCTGATCAGAGCCCGCACCTTCGTCGCCGCGAAGCCCATGGAGGTCTTGCCTGACGGGACCTATCTGACCCGGATGAATCTCGCCGGGCAGCGGCGCTCCCATCCGGGCGGGGTGAGAGTGAGGGTGATCGACTACCAGTTCGACGAGGGCAAGACAACCAGGCTGCTGACCGACCTGCTCGATCCGGTGTCGCAGTACATCGTGCGCAAGAAAGACCAGGTCAGGCGAGGCACACGACGGGTTCCGGAAAAGGTCATCACCCTTACGCCCGCGATACTTCAGTAGCTCAAGCAACGGCATTGACCGGTGTCGACGACGTAGCGGATCGCGTCCACGATCTCCCGGCGGGGATGTTCCTCCAGCCGGTCGCCGGTCGGGGTCTGGCAGGCCGGTGTCGGCAGCCTTGGCCAGGCGGCGCACCAGCGTTCTGTGGGCTCTGCTGGGCGACAACCGGCTATTCACCACCACCCCACCAGTCGCTCAGGCAGCTTGACTTCCCGTCCGGGCTCCCGCAGGTGCGTGCCGTCGACCAAAGGGACCCCCACACCTCGGAGAGGCGCTGGGCGGGGAACTCGCGGTTGGCAAGCGTCTGCTTGCGAATGTCCTCGGGCAGATCAGGCATGGCGAGGAGCCGGTCGCATGCCTGGTAGGAGCCCGCCCAGTCGCCCACGCAGTACGCAGTGATCGAGAACTCGAACAACAATCCCCATCGGTACACCCAGGGGTTGACGAACAGCAGGTCGTCCGGAACAGGCTGGTTGAGAGCGGCGGAGGCGAAGGCATGTGCGGCCCGGTAGTGGCCCATGACACGTAGCCTTGAGCACAGTTGGTAGCAGGCTTCCAGCCGCTGGGGCCGTGTCTCCCAGGCCCGCACGAGCGCATCCATGGCGCCTGGCCAGTCGCCCGTCTCGGCCTTGAGGATGCCGGCCTGGAGCTGCGAGAAGTAGACCTCTTCTGGCCAGCCTCCCATGGCGGCGCGACCCTCGAACAGGGCGATGGCCTCTTCCTTCCTTCCCATGTCGCGCATGGTCTGAGCCAGGTAGAAGACAGTGCGGGGGTTGTCTGGGTCTCGCTCGAGTTCGGCACTCAGCAGACGTGCGTCACGCTCGGCCTTGTCGTGACGCGATCCGCCGTCGGCATGGTCCACGATGACTAGAGCGTCGAGTTTTGACTGATCGGCCGACTCGTCGGTGGTGAGGTATTCGTGGGTGACACCTTCATAGCGCCAGGCGATGTCCCCTCTAACCAACCGCTTGATCCAGTACTCGACGGTGCCTTCGTGCCGCAACATATAGGCGGCGGCCGTCAGCGGCGGCAGGGCATCGTCCTGCCGGATCTCATGGTCGGCATCGAGCAGGAGCAAGTAATCGGCCTTCCCACATGCGTGGCTGATGCTCAGGCTGCGGTTGTGACCGAAATTGACCCACGGCTCCTCGTGAAGCTCGCCAGGGACGTCCCTGAGTGCGTTGCGGATGATCTTCTGCGTGCCGTCCGTGGACCCAGTGTCGGAGATCACCCAAGTGGTGATGAGGTCACGGACCGAGGCGAGGCAGCGTTCGATGACGCCGGACTCGTTCTTTACGATCATGCATAGGCAAATGGACGACTGCATAATCATCACTGTTCCCTGACGGACTGAGCGCGCTGGTTGCGAGGAGCCTGGCCCCGGGCCTGCGCGATCGGGCGCAGGCCCGGGCGGCAGCCCCCTCCGCGTCATTTCCGGTCTCACACACCGCCCGTCGGGACACCGCCCGTCGGGACACCACCCGTCGGCACACCACCCGTCGGCACACCACCCGTCGGCACACCACCCGTCGGCACACCACCCGTCGGCACACCACCCGTCGGCACACCACCCGTCGGCACACCACCCGTCGGCACACCACCCGTCGGCACACCACC
>NZ_JBSFYR010000178.1:2915-7130 GCF_053599875.1 Streptomyces sp. NPDC005151
CACCCACGTTGGAATTCGTGATGTTGATGACGGTGGTCATTGTCTGATTCATGACCTGGGTCATCGCCGTCGGCGGCAGGCCGAGGCTTATCGCCTTGGCTCTTGCCGCTGCCGTAGCCGCCGAATTCGCCTGCTGCGCGGAGCCCCCACTACTTAGCACCGCTCGTGCTGCATTCGTACCGGCGGCTACAGCAGCCGCTGCCTGTGAGGCATTTCCTGTCGATGTTCCTGCTCCCGCTCCGCTGCAGGGCACAGAACCTACGGAGAACGGCCCCTTGCCAGCAACGGCGATCGGTCCGATACTGCCGCCGGAAGAAGCGCGCACGACCGGCCCTCCAGGCAGGACGGTGAACGTCCCGTTACCAGCGAAATTCTCGCCTGCCAGCGTGCTCCCTACCACGCGACAACCCGGGTTCGGGGCGGCAGACGCTGGCTCCGCAATGGTCGCAGCCATCCCTCCGATTAGCGCAACTATCGTGGCGGCATTCAGTGCGACTTTTCGTGCCACGGAATTCTCCTTCCGGTGCGGAAACGCATCATTCCGGACACCAAAACCCTAGCTGCGTTGGTTTGTTCGTGCATCTGGGGTCGAATGCGCCGCTGAGCACTGATACCCTAACGTCTCCACTAGACTTATGTCTGGTTCTGAAAGTAGTTGCACCAGCCGAAACTGCTTCTCGGAATGACGGCGCTGCCGTCACTGCCAGCGCAGAATGAGGCTTTTCAGCGGACTCCCTGATCGGGTGATACTGCGATCCGTGCGGGCGTTCGGAGGAACAGACGAGGCTCCCTGGCGGTTGAGCGGGCTCTCACTACACAACTCGCCCGCAAGGAAGCCTCGTTGGTCGCCGATCCAGCCGCAGTCGACCTGCCTCATGTCCTAGTTGAGCTCGTCACCATGCTCATCGTCATTCACGAGGGTGAACGCCGCTGCAAGCTGCGGCCCAGCCAGCGCGCCCTGGCCTACCTGCGCAAGAACGAGACATTCCTGCAGGTCGCGGCCGGTTTCCAGCTCTCTGTGGGCACCGCCTTCACCCACACCCGGGCCGTCGTGAACGTGCTCGCCACTCACGTACCGACCCTGGCCGAGGCCCTGCAGGAAGCCGATCCGGACTTCGTCCTGCTCGACGGCACCGTGGCCGAGTGCGACCAGCTCGGTGACGGCGGAGCCGACTACAGCGGCAAGAAGTAACGCCACGGCGTGAACATCCAGGCTGTGACCAGCGAAGACGGCACGATCCTGTGGTTTTCACCCGCCCTACCCGGCCGCACCCACGACCTGACCGCCGCTCGTGACAGCATCGCGGCCCGGTTGCTGCCACCGGCCGGCGCACCAGGCGCCATGCGGCGCCCTCGTGCGCTGCCGGCGGTCGCCCTGGCACTGTCAGCGGCCGGCGCGCTCGTCGCCGGCGCGCGGGACGACTCCGTCGCGCTATCGCTGGTCTTCGCGGCAGCGGCCTTCCTGTGCGCGGCCCTGTTCTGGTTCACCACAGCGGAGGGGCCCGCACACACCGCACGCCGCACACGCCCCGCACTGGGCTGACCACCCGGCCGGCTCCGGGCGGGAACCGGCGCATCCCGGCAAAGCGGCGGTCCAACGCCACCGCACAGTCGTAGAAGCCGTCGACACCCGAACGGGGGTGCGCTCCCGCCCGGCGTGTCCTCCCGTAGTCCGGTCAACAGGCCGGTGGCGGCCCCGGGGAAGGACGTGCCATGACTCGATCCTCTCAAATGATCGAGTCCCTACCGAACCCGGAACGGTTCACTCTAGGTTGAATCACGGGCCGAACGAAAACGGGACATCCGGAACAACTGGCCATGAGGCAGGTCCGCCGGGCGGCTCCCCCCCACGGGAAGGACGCCCGGCGGACCGGTCAGGACGTGATCAGCGCACGGCGTACGCGTCGTTCACGGTCTGGATGACGGAGTTGCCGTTGGCGTCCGTCAGTTCGGTCTTCAGGGTGACCGGCTTGCCGTCCGCGCCCGCGTGGTTCACGGTCGCGGTCCACCGGCTGTCCTGCTGTGCGGTGGTGGCCTGGGTCCAGGTCTCGCCACCGTCGTACGAGTAGGAGACCTTGGCCGCGACCAGCTTGCCGGGGGTGTAGCCGGCGTGGCCGGTGACGCTCAGGCCGATCATCTGACCATCCTTCGCCGGAAGGGTCTTGAGCCCGTCGGTCTCCAGGTCGTAGCCCGGGAAGAGCAGCGGAATCCCCTGCGAGTACACGTTCTCGTCCCGCTCCGAGCGGAACTTCCAGGTGGTCTCGATCCGGGTGGACCGCTTCCACACGGTGGCTGGATAACCGAACTTTCCGGTGTACATGGTGAGTTCGTACGCGGCGTCTCCGGCCGGGACGGTGAACACCCCGAACGGATAGGTGGACGTGCCCAGCACTTCACCGCCACTGGTCAGCTGCATGCTGCCTTCGTCTCCGAAGGAACCCTGGATACCGGCGTGTTCGCTGTCGCTCCAGAAGCCCGGGGCGACGCCGATCAGGTTGTCCTGCCGCTCGGCGGCAAGCTGGAGCTTGCCCTCGGCGTCGCGCGCGGCGGCCGGAACCGGAATGCCCCGGTACCAGTTCTCCGTACGCTTCATGCCCTCCGTGTAGGTACGGGCCTGGTCGACCATGAACTCGCCCCAGGGGAAGCTGGACGAGAGGTTGTGCTGCCATGTCGTGTCGCCCGCCGAGTAGTACTCGGTGCGCTTGCCGGGGGCTGCCACCGTGTCGTAGACGGTGTACCCCCCGCCGTACGGCGGGTAGACGGCCATGAGGTCGATGTAGTCGGCCGCGACACCCATCGCCTCGTACGTGGCGGTGGTCTTGCCGAGCTCGCTGTCACGGACCTTGTAGGTGCGGTCCGAGGTGACCGGGCCGGTCTCGGGGAAGGCCAGGTTGTAGATGAACGGGCTGGCGGCGGTGGCCTTCCAGCTCAGCGTCACCGGGCCGTCGGCCAGAGCGGCCTTCAGGGCGTCCGCCTCGCTCGCCTCGATGCCGAGCGAGGGCAGCGGCGCCGCACCGGTGCCGATGGAAGGCTTCCAGAGGCCCGGGGACGGCCGGTGCGCGATGATCGCCTTGGCGCCGGCGGCCTTGGCGTTCTGCGCCTGGGTCCTCACGTAGCCGTCGTCGGCGACCTCGACCAGGGCGATCTTGCCCGAGACGCCGGCGGCCTTGAGCTCGTCGGGGGTGCCGGTGCCCGCGTCGACGAGTGCGGCCTCGCCCGTACCGTCGAGGTTGACGGAGCCGGTGTTGGCCGTCGTCGGGTGCAGTTCGGTGCCGCCGACGACCGAGAGCTTCTCGATCTGGGGGGCGTACGCGCGCCAGAGGCTGTCGAACTCGAAGTCGCCGTCACTCGCCGTGCCCTGCACGTCGACCAGGTAGTTCTTGATGAGGCTGCTGCCCGTGAGGGAGCCCGAGTGCAGCCATGTGTCGTCCCAGCTGCGGCCGAAGGAGAGCGTCGTGGAGCGGTTCTCGGACGCCCGGTCCTGCGTCTTCACCTGGATCCGGTGGGCCTTGCGGGCGTCCAGGACCAGGGTGGTGTCCTTGGTGACGTTCAGCTGCGGCCGGGCGAGGTAGCCCACGGACTCCAGCATCTTGCCGGTGGCGTCCTTCGCGTCGGGCGTCGTGATGAAGCTGGAGACGAAGTACGCACCGGGGCGCACCTTGTAGACCTGGTCGGCGGCGCCGTTGTTGAAGCGGCGCTCGCCGCCGGCGGTGTCGGTACCGATGAGGTCCACCGAGGAGGGTCCCTTGGCGGGCTTGCCGGCGCGGTCGACGAGCTTGACGCGCAGGGTGACGGTCTCCGGTCCGACGTACATCGAGAAGGGAGTGGAGACCTTCACACCGTCGGGCCCGGTGGCCAGCACGCGCCCGGTGACATCGCCGTACTGGGCGGCCTTCAGCTGCGCGGTCGGGTCGATCTCCAGCGGCACCTTGACGGTGGCTCCGGCCGGGACGGTGACACTGCTCGCGTCGAGCTTCGCGACCGAGGAGCGGACGGCCGAGCCGTCGTTGCCGGTGACGCCCTGGACCTTCAGCGACAGCTTCACCGGCTCGGAGCCGGAGTTGGTGTAGGGGACGTCGACCGTGGTGCGGTCGGACTTGTCCTGCGGCCAGTTGAAGGCGCCGCCCTGGACGGCGGGGGCGCCGACGACGGTGGTGTCGATGGCGGCCTTCACATCGAGGCGGCCGCCGCCGGTCTCGCGTACGTCGCCGGGGA